>JAZNTQ010000026.1:0-10728 GCA_045591865.1 Clostridia bacterium | reverse complement strand
TTTGTATAATTCAGAGAGGAGGTATATTATGACTCGTTCTAAGGTTCGTAAAAGGATTGACAAGCGGATTTTTCGTAAGACCGCATCAAGCACTAAAAAAATTAACGTTAATCCTGGAATAATGCGAGGAGGTATTCGTTTATGATTTTCGATTCGCTTTGCAATGAGGATGTTGTTTTTGACGTCCTTTACCAAGTACGATTCAGTACTGGCTATATCGGCGAGCTTAAGCAGTCCTTCAGTACTAATAGAACTGCAGAGCTCTTTTACAACTCATTAATAGTCGGAGATGACTGTTTATGGAAAAAATTAGAAATACACAAACGTAGTATCTTAGCATGGGATACTACTTGGAAAGAAGGTAAAAATGATAATTAACGTTTATTCAATCAAAGATACAAAGGTCGGCTTTGAGTCACCTTTCATACGAGCAAATGATGACGTCGCTATGCGCGACTTTAAAAGTGCAGCGCTTTATGGTCCCGAACCTAACCGCTTCAAACGAAATCCAGCCGATTACGAGCTTTATAAGCTTGGCACGTTTAACCAGACTACAGGTGAGCTCAGTTCTGAAGTAGAGTTCGTCTGCAACCTTGCAGGAGTTTTTTGATATGAAATCTGAATCATTTGATGATTTACCAAACAACTTATATGCCGATATTTCGTGTTATTGTCCAAGTGAATCAGGTCAGTGCAAAACACCTAAAGAGCGTTGTTGTTCTAAATGTCCATATAAGGATAGTTGTGATTTTTTAAGAGGTACAGAAGAATGAAATTTTTTACCGCGTATAACTACCCTCCTTCGATTGCAGAGCCACCCTGCCCGAAGGTGATTGACGAGCTTCAGCTTAATGAAGCTACAAACAAAATTGAAAAGGTTGGCACAATACCATTTTACGAAAGGATTCAATCACATGCAGACAGTTGTAGACTTGATATTAAACTCAAACGTTATCAACAAGGAGACCTTACTGCTCTTGGCGTCCCTGGCGGCGCATATGGTGATTTTAGTAATCAACCTGGTGACCTCGCTCAAGTCCTTCAGGCAAAGCAAGAAGCAGAACGTCAGTTCGGAGAACTCTCTGAAGGAATTCGTGCCGTTTTTGGAAATGACTATCACGAATTTGTTAGAAGCCTTCAAGACGGTACATATCAATCCCGACTCGCAAGCTACGCAGCTTCCGAGCTCGCAAAAGTTGGAAATCTCTCAGGAGTTAAGCAAAATCCAGGAAATCCTGGTCAAGCTCAAGGAGGTGAATGAGAGTGAGCAGAAACACGAATAGTAGATTCGCAACGTTACCCTCAGTCAATATTCAACGTTCAAAATTCAGGCGCCCTCACCGTTATAAGACCACGTTTAATAGCGGTCAGTTAATTCCTTTCTATCTTGAGAAAATGGTCCTTCCTGGTGACACTCATTCTGTTCATACGACTTTATCAATCCGTATGACTACGCCGATTCACCCGGTAATGGATGATGCATATCTTGACACGTACTTCTTTTTTGTTCCTAACCGTCTTGTTTGGGAAAATTTTGAGGAGTTTATGGGCGAGAATAAGGAAGGACCTTGGACTAATTATCAGAGAGTATTTCAAGAGCCTCATTTAACTATACAGGCTGCTAACGTTCCTCGTCCAGATGTATCTTTATATTCGCTTTATGATTATTTTGGTTATCCTCTTTATAATCTGCCTTCAGGCGATGCTAATTTTGAATTTGCTTCAGTCTCAGCTCTTCCTTTCAGAGGCTATTCAAAAATCTGGAATGACTGGTTCCGCTCGGAAATTGTCGATAGATTTATTTTAATGCCTACCAATTCTAATGATGCACCTCTTCAAAGTGAATTAGTTTCTAATCTTGATGCTCCTTTTTTTGCATCTGCTGCTTATGGTGGCAAACCTGCACCCGTCAGCAAATTTCATGATTATTTCACTTCAGCTCTACCCGAGCCGCAGCGAGGTCCTGATGTAATGCTTCCGCTTGGTGACCTTGCTCCTGTTGTCACTCGTGGTGATTATATAGATGTTACAGGTGCTGAGCCTTTATCATTGCATAACGTGTTGAATAATACTTCTGGTTACGTTGGTGGTGATTTGTCTGTTGCTGCAGCTGCTCAAGGTAGTTTGCAGAATTCAGTTCAAGTTGATACTGGTACGTCGACTTCAGGAGGTACTGGTGTACTTGGTGTAGCTCCAAATAACTTATATGCTGACCTTTCATTGGCTACATCCTCGAGCATTAATCAATTGCGTGAAGCTTTGGCTATGCAGTCCTTCTTTGAAAAATCAGCTCGATACGGTACTCGCTACACCGAGCTTTTGCGTGGTCACTTCGGTGTGCAGTCGCCTGATGCTCGCTTGCAGCGTTCTGAATATCTCGGCGGAAAACGCATCAGATTGAATATGCACCAGGTTCTGCAGCAGTCGGCAACTAACGACGTTTCACCTCAAGGTAATACTGCAGCTTATTCCTGGACTGTTGACTCTTCAGATTCCTTCACTTATTCAGCGGTTGAGCATGGCATGATTATTGGCGTTCTTTGTGTGAGAACCGCACAGACTTACCAGTACGGCATTGAGCGCAGCAGTAGAACTCGTGATATGCTCGATTATTACTTCCCTTCGTTTGCTCACCTTGGAGAGCAGCCGATTTACAACTATGAGATATATGCTCAAGGCAAGCCTGAAGACGGTGAAGTTTTTGGTTACCAGGAAGCTTATGCAGATTATCGTTATAAGCCTTCAAGAGTAACAGGCGCATTCCGTTCTAATGCTCCTCAAAGTCTTGACGTTTGGCATTACGCTGAGAAGCTTGAGTCACTTCCAACGTTGTCTTCAGAGTGGATGCATCAGTCTGCTCTTCCCATTGACCGTACTCTTGCTTTGAGCTCAGACGTTCAGCCTCAATTCCTGCTTGATGTGGATTTTGACACAACGTCTGTTCGTCCGATGCCGATGTACTCGATTCCAGGACTTCTCCCTCATTTCTAAAGGAGGTAAATTATGTCTATTTTCAAGACAGACGGAGCTACAGCTCCTGATGTATCTGTTTATGACGTTCGTCCCTGGGATACTATTTCAGGTAATCCTTTTGCACGTACAAGCTCAATTGGTCCTTTAATTGATGCTATTGCGCAGCGCGGACGTAGCTCTGCAGCTTCAAATAATTCTAACGACGTTGATTTGCCTGCAGATTTCTTGCAGTCCTTGCTTACTACCGAAGTTGAGCAACTCGATAAAAATATGAAGTATAACGCTGAACAGGCTCGTATAACTCGTGAGTTTAATGCTGCAGAAGCTCAAAAGCTGCGTGAATGGCAGGAACGTTTGAGTAATACTTCTTATCAGCGCGCAATGCGTGATATGATGCAGGCAGGACTTAATCCGATACTTGCATTTCAGCAAGGAGGCGCTACTGTTCCGAGCGGTAGTTCAGCTTCAGCTAATAATGCTTCAATGAGCACTAAAGGCGGTACTTCGATTGGTGAGCTCTCTCAGCTTCTGAGTGTGATGTTCAAATTGCTGCCTTCATTGGGCGCGCTTTTAGCTTTGATATAATGTGCAAATTCCCTCGCTACCGTTTACCAATTGATGAGGAGTCTCTGATGCCGCATCATATTTGTGGATATGGTTGGAGCTCAAGGTCTAAGGCTTTTATATTGGACCAACGTAAGCATGAAAAAGTTCAATATTTGCTTCAATGTTATGAGTTTTATTATCCTGATATTTGTGATAGGCTTCAGACTATTCCTTGCGGTCAGTGTCTTGAGTGTCGCATAAAAGCATCTAAGGAATTAGCACAACGTGCACTTGCTGAGACTACGCTGCATAAGTCAAATTACTTTATTACGTTAACGTATGATAATGAGCATATTGGTCATTGCTACGGTGAGACTGTTTCACGTACAACTGGAGAGTATGGCTTTCATCCGAACCTGGTAAAGCGTGATTTTCAGCTTTTTGCTAAAAATTTGAGGCAGTATAATGCTGAGCTCGGCAATTCTGAGCTTGTGATTTTTTACTGTGGTGAGTATGGTCCTGAGCATGGTCGTCCTCATTTTCATGCAATTGTTTACGGTCTTGAACTTCCCGATTTGAAGTTATTCAAGAATGAGAACGGTGTCTCATATTTCACGTCTGATATTGTCAGCAATGCCTGGCGTGATTTTGAACACGAAGGAAAGGATGCACGACCTCGTGGTTTCTCTCTCGTGTGCGATGTCAACTGGTCTACTTGTGCCTATGTCGCACGGTACGTCACTAAAAAGATGATAGGTAACTCTGAGAATGACTATCAATCATTATGTAAGGACTTCAACGTCGAGCCGCAACAACGTGAGTTTCATCAAGGACCCAAACGCCCCGGTCTTGGCAAAAATTGGCTTCTTGAGAACATGGATGACGTTTATGAGCATGATAAGGTTGTCCTCCCTGGCGGCAAGCTCCTGCAGCCTTGTAGCTATTTCGACAAGCTTTATGATATTGATAATCACGACGAGCTCCTCCAGATTAAGGAAACACGACGATATAAAAACGGTCTTAGGAAAATGAGAGAGCTTTTCGGATGTCAGGATGTCGAAGCTTACGAGAAGCAACAGCAGGAAATCCGCGAACGCAGACTCAAGAAATTCACTCAACGTCAGGACCTGTAAAACTTCAAAAAGCACCCTCTTCGGAGGGTGCTTCTCTTTTTCTTTGCTATCAATGAGCAAAGCCGAGCATGTCGAGGCAGGCACCTTCAGGTGTTTGCTCATATTAACCTTTTGCCAGGCTTCAGGTAATAAGTTAATAATCGGACCGGGTTTGAGACGTTATTTACGTTTCAGCCCTCATTTCGCCCTATTCAGCCCCTTTGCAGAATCTTTATATAATTAAGTACTTCATCCGCGGGTGCTCCCCGCGTGCATCAACTTTGAATAAAGATTCCAAAAGCAAATGATACGCGCCAATGGCGCCCGGAACGTGCGCGCACGCGCGCCTGCGAGCGTTATAACACTAGACTATAACGCTCGCTACTGACACCGCGCGCACGCGCGCGTGAAACATCGCTGGGGTTCTAAAGGGGGGAGCTTACCCCCTTTGAAGTCCGTAAAGCAGACCAGGCTTGAGCGTAACAAAGTGAAGCGTGAAGACCTGCGTACTCGAGCGCAACGCGCGCTGAGGTAGGACTTCCCTCTTACGACGTGATAAATAAAATTTTCTTGTCTGAGCCCTTGCTTTAGTAAACGTGCATTTGCTTACGTTTAGGCGAACGACAACCTATTCCATTCCCACAAGATAGTCCAAGCTCACTTTATATAGCTTGGCTAACGTTATCGCATGATGCAGCGGGAGTTCTCTCTCCCCTCTTTCATACCTGCTATACTGTTGTATAGTTGTATTGAGTTTTTTTGCTACATATTCCTGCTTCAAGTCGTTATCTTCCCTGAGGTCCTTTAGCCTTCTTATATACATGGAATCACCTCCTTGATTAAATTCTAATATTTATCTGAACGGATGACTTGACATTTGCCCGAATGGGTGATAAAATGAAAGTGTAATTCATCCGATTGGATAAATTGCAAATTTTATATAATTGAGAGAATAGGAAAACGCCTGTATTTATTGAGATTATATTAAATAACGTCAAACTTAGAATTTATCACTGTTTTTATTTTTGGTATAATTGTCATAAGTTAAATTATATTTATAATTTCGCTCCTTGGCTTGTTAACTCTGTTTCTTTTGAAAATCCGTGTCCTTGAAAACGCAATTATTTTTTCTTCGTGCGATGATTCCTTCACAGAAACAAATTATTTTAAGAATGCTTTTCAAGTTTACTCGGGTCAGGTGGGCGATTTTCTAATTTCAAAATTAACTGTTGCTGAAAACACGATTATTTTTTTCTTGAACAATGAACTCATCACATAAAAGATTTATTTTAAGAATGATTTGAAATAAAAATAAACACGTCGGGGTTTTGATACCTTGCACGTGCTTATTTCGCTAATATTATAAAATGAAAAATTTCATTGTCTCATAAAAAATAAAAAATTACAATTATAAAATAAAATTTATTTTGTATAATTAACAATTCGGAAGAATGATTTATAGTTTAATTAGACTCCAAGCCTCGATCAGCTTATCAAGCGACCAAGCGGCATTTGCGGGTGAGGTTGACGGCAAGCAAATCGCCTCGCGCCCAATTTCATTTTTGATATATTTGTCATAATGCGCTTTTGCGGTTTTGCCGTTTACAAAAATTTTTTGTATATTTGCGCTCTTAAGTATTTTTGAAATATCGTTTGGACGCGCGTTTTTTATAGAGCTATCCGAGCTTCCTGTTATCTCACACGAATGGATCACGTCCCAAAGCGCTATTCCGTTGTTTTTGAGCAAAACCTTCTTTTCCTCTATGGAATTTGGTGCTTTTTCGCCAAAAATCGATGAAATTACCCTCCAAAAGCGATTTTGGCTATGCCCGTAGAAAAACATCTGCTCTCTTGATTTTACCGACGGAAAGCTGCCAAGTATAAGAATTTTTGAGTTTTCTTGATAAAACGGCTCAATTGGGTGAACAATTTTCATATCTCGGCTGAAATCTCCTTCAAATAACTACTTATTTCTTCTCTTGATTTAAGGACGATAAATTTTTTCATTGGGTATTTTCTGCTGAGCGCAAGGATTTTTGGCTTTCTTTTTTTCTCAAAGTCCTGTGCGCCCATTAAAAATTGGTCAAAATTCCCCTCTTTTTTGTCTAAAAAGCTCGGAAAATCGCTTCTTTTTCGTTCTTCTCTTTGATTTATCGCATCTAAACAGGTTTTTAGGTCGATATCTAAGAAAAATACCGCATCGGCTTCCCGAAATCTAATTTCAAGCGTGCTTACGTGCATGCCGTCAATTATCCATTGCTCATTTGCTACTAATTTCCTTTGAATCTCTGCCCATTCATCACGGCTTGGGTGCGTCCAATTTTCTTTCCAATATAGCAAGTCCAAGTGTATAAGTGGCAAGCCCGTTATCTCTGCTAATTTCTTTGAAAAATAGCTCTTACCACTTCCGTTATTGCCGAGAACTATTACTTTTTTATAATTAATATTCATTTAAATTAAATATATAGCTTGTTTTCATTTTCCTATTTTTATTCAAATATTGCTTTAGTGATTATATAAAACCACCGTAATGTCATCATACTGATTTCTGTTGTGTTCCTCTATTGCATTTTCTTTCGATTTTGATATTATTGCATTTACGCTTTCTGGTAAGTCTTGTCTGTTAACGAGCTCCAACAGCTCGTCATCACTTAAATAATCGCCTACACCATCGCAGCAAAGAATAATAGTATCGCCTAAATTCAACTCATACTCTTCCAATGAATATTTAGGAACTACCATAGGAATGAAAGTATCAAACATTGACCACATATGTTCAGGCAATCTATGAACATATTCTTCTAATTGTTCCTCGGCAAAAATGCCCATTTGAACCAAATTATCATATGTTTTCTTTGTCTTTGATACTCGTTTTATTTTACCTTCTTTAATAAGAAACGCAGGAGAATCACCCATTGAAGCAAATGTTGCCACATTATTGCTAATTATACAGATAACCAATGTACCAAATATGTATTTATTTTGTTTTTGAGAATGCTGAATTAAGTCGTTATTAATTTTCCAAATAATCTTTTCAATATATTCTTTTGGAGATAGGTTTGACTTTGAAAAAGGAAATGCTTCAATATTTTCAACACAACATTTTGACATTATAACCTTTCCGTCAGCTCCAGCACCTGATGCACCATCTGCTAATACAATAGTTGATTTGTCAGATGATATGTAAAACGCATCCCCGTTAACTCCACTTGTGCCTACAACGCTTTTCCCAAAACATTTTGCCATTTTATTCCCTCACACTATAATAATTTGTTAAGCTCTTTGCATAATTTTTTCTTATAAGCGTTCAGCTCTTCGTTAGTTGGCTTATATTTGTCATTCCACATTTCTTCTTTAGGAAGCCACCATACTGGACCTTTTTCGGGTGTGTCGCCTGTATTTCTTGGGAACAGGTGCCAATGCACATGTGTGTCGCCGTTTCCAAGCAATTCATAATTCATTTTTTCTGCACCGAAAGCTTTTTGGACAGCCTCGGCTACAATCGACATTTCCTCTAAATATTTCATTTTGGAATCGTGGTCTAAATGATGAAGCTCTGTCACATGCTTTTTGCATAAAAACAATGTATAACCCTTAAACCGTTGATGGTCACCTAAAACTACATATCCCGTTTCAAGTTCTTTAACAAAATAGGGATTTTCATTGTTTTTTATCATTTCAATTCGTTTACAAATTAAACAATCAGCCATTTTATCACCTTCTCGTTAAGATACTATAACAATGACGTTACATATGAGCCAAGTATTTGTCCGTTTTGATTTTTTACCGGTGAAATCGTAAAGTTGTTTTTCTCCCACAGCTTATGTGAAGAAATATTATTTATATCGCAATATGCACGAATTTGATATAGTGACTGTTCTTTTGCTAACTGAATTAGCTTTTTAAGCAACTCACTTCCTATACCTTTACATTGATTTTTTGGCTCAAAGGTTTCTATAACATTTACAAACATTTCGCTTTTATCTATTGGTGCCGGTATTTTTCGAACAAACGCCCAAGCGAAAGCTTCTATATTCTCATTTTCTTCCGCAACAACCAAATATCCATTTTCACCAAGCACTTGCTTTGTATGCGGATATTTGTTAATTATATCTCTTTTATCCTCTTCTGTTCCGATGCGAATATACATTATTTTACCTCACGCCTTTCTGATACAACTTAATTATACCATTTATAAAACATCAATTCAATAGAATTTAATATTTAATGGGTGAGCAATATGCCCACCCATCATTTTTATTCTATGACAACTATTGATTCTGGGCAAGGATAGCCCAAATCACGAGGATGAACGCCTTTGCTTATTGCTTCATAAACAAACATCATAGCACCGGGAGAATACGGCATTAATAGCTTCTGCTCAGGAACGCTCTTTAGATGCTTGGGTATTTGCTTTCTGTGAGTTTTATAATAATCAAGCAAAGGCTTCTCAATTCTAACAGCAAATTTTCGAGCTGCTTTCTCGCAGATATCCCAAAAAGTCTTTTCTTGCTCGTGGGTAATGCAGGCAGCTTTCAATTTTAATTCACCGTTTTTCTCCTCTATAAATCCATTTTCTTTGAGCTTAGGAATTGCTTTTATTATTCTTTCGTCTAAATCAACCGTGCTTGGCGAAATCTTGTTTTTAATTAAGCAAAACAGCTTTAACATATTGCTTTCATTTTCTTGAATAGATGCAAAGCCATCTGGAAATTTGCTTGTACACGGATAAAGCGAGGTCTCATAGTTATAAAAGCATAAATCATACTTATCAAGATAATTTTCAAGTCTTGTCCATCTTTGCCCCGACATTAAATACTCTTCTTTTCCTTTTTTATCCTCTGGTATTTTATAATTATATGGATATACAGTTCCAAATGCTATCCATTTTCCACCGTTTGGTCTATCCGGAAAAATCTGAGGCGGAAGAGTTCTGTCACAAAGTCTGAGTCCTTCACAAGCTATATGAATCAACATATACCTTTCCAATGGTAGTGAATAAAAATCAGTCTTTTTAAGCTCATTTATCGCTTCTTTTACAGGTTCTAAATATGCTTCGATATATTTTTCGGCAAAAGCTTCTTGCTCCTTAATATATTTTACATAATCCTCTGCGTTATAAATTATAAAATCAGTGTAAACCTTACCATCGCCCATTTGCTTCATAAGCTCACCTTCGAGTAGCTTTTTTATAATAGGCTCGCAATAGGCTGTCGCAACTCCGATTTCCTTTGATAAATCGCTTATGCTTATTGGTCTTTCATATGCAAGTATGAGTAAATTTTGAGCCAATGTGTTTTCATCATCACAAAGGGACATAGGCTCATCGTTGAATCCGAGTCTTCCGCTGTTTCTTAATATAAGCTTTTGCGGCATATAACTGTTTTCTGTATAGCTTTTCATATCTTCAAACCCTTTCTTTATTTGCTTTCTACCAAAATCCAAACGACTCTTTACCGTTCCCTCGCATAAGCCAAAATCTTTTCCTATATCTATAACGCTTTCTCCGTAAAAATAATGCTTTACAATAATTTCTCTATAGGATTTGGAAAGATAAGCAACCTCTCGCCTTATAGCTTCTCGGTCTTGCTCATTGATGATATTTTCAACGAAATCGTCATTGTCTATGATATCATGGCCATCAGCTATAGCGGTTGTCGGCAGCTTATACTTTTTCCTTAAAAGCGAATAGTATTTTCTGTTTAGAATTGTTAAAAGATAAGATTTAGGATTTTCTATAGCTCCTCCACTTTCTAAATACATAATTGCAGAAAGAATAGTTTCGCTTGTTAAGTCCTCGGCATCATAGGAATTATCGCATTTTTTCATAGCATAAGACAATATGTAGTCAATATGCTTGGTAATTTCGTCGTATTTCATTTTGTACCTCTTTTGAAAGCTTTCACATATATAGTCGCAAAAATCCAAAATGGGTTCGATGCTTTACAAATTTATTTTACTATATTTTTAATTTTAATTCAACATTCATAAATTTTTTAATTAAATTAAAAATAACTATTGACAAATCGTTATCTTAATGTTATACTTGTAAAGTAATTTGGTTTACACCTATTCGGAGGACTATTATGTTTGAAAA
>JAZNTQ010000025.1:0-20173 GCA_045591865.1 Clostridia bacterium | reverse complement strand
GAAAAGTCCAGCAAGGAGGAACTCATTTCTGAATTTGCTGCCGAGCCTATAAAAATACACAAATACAATAAAGAAACAGAAATGCGCAAAATCGAAAAGGCAAATGAAAAAAGTAAAAAGCGTAAGAGTAAAAAGAGCAAGAAGAGACGCAAGCTTATAAAGAAGGTTGTCTTTGTTACAAGAAGTGTTCTTCTCTATGTTTTGCTTCTTGCAGTAATTACTGCGACAGTTTCTGCGCTTCTTGTTAAAATGAATACATCGGAGTATTCTATAAAGAGCGCAATCCGTTCATCAGAGCCGGAGAGCTTTGTTGTGGGCAAGATTAAAACCCCTGCAAAAATAAATCTTAAGACAAGCTCCAACAAGGCAAGTATTGCAGATGTTCTGCGTGACAATTCATTAATTACAGTTACCTATGCTGATATTAAGAATGCGGTCTTAAAGTCTACATATCCCGATTTTGTGGCATCTGTAGCGCACGATGTAATAAGCTACTATGTTTATGGCACGGAATTTGAAGGCGTAGAGACTGGAGATATTTCAAAGGTGCTTCTTGATAATGCGTCATATATCAAGATTATAACAGGTGTTGAGCTTGGTGAAAGTGCTTGTAAAGATATCGCAAAATATATATCAAAATCCGAGGAAGCAAAAGGCTTGTGGACTGAAAACCTTGCAATGCAGCCCACCGCGAATTACACAGATATCACATCAATCTTTTTCTCAACTACAGCACTTATCTGCTTTGTGATTGCGCTTATGCTCCTTATGGTACTTACTGTGCTTTTGTGCAGAGGCTTTGCTCATAAGATGATAGGCTGGTCGGCAGTTGTGTCGGGAGTAATTATAGCGGCAGTAGGATTTTTCATTAAGCCTATGTTTACTCCTGCAGGTGAATTTGTAAAATCAGTATTTGATGCTATCGTAAAGAATTTCAATAATAGCGCTCTTCTCTACGGAACTATAACGCTTCTTGTAGGTGTGCTCGTTATGTTAATCGGAAAAGCAATCGATGATGACGATTACGATGAGTATGAGGATGAATATATCGACGAAATAGAACAGATTTCAACAGCACAATAATTAAAAGGCAAGCGTTAGCACGCTTGCCTTTTTTGATAATGAGGATTGATTGAGTATGATTATACCTATTTTTGTTCCGCATGAGGGGTGCCCCAATGATTGCGCCTTTTGTAATCAGCGTACAATAAGCGGGAAAAATGCCGCTCCCGATATTAAAGAGGCGAGAGGCGTAATAGAAGCGCATCTTGGAAGCGGAGGAGGGAAGGCAAAGCAGATTGCATTTTTCGGCGGTAGCTTTACGGGGATTGATATAAAAAAGCAAAATGAGTATCTATCTCTTGCGCTTGAATATATAAAAAAGGGAAATGTGGAGAGCATCCGCCTTTCTACAAGACCTGACTATATAGACCGCGAAACTGTAGAAAGGCTCATATATTACGGAGTAAGAAATATAGAGCTTGGCGCACAGTCAATGGATGACAAGGTTCTTTCCCACAGTAAGAGAGGGCATAGTGCACAGGACGTGGAAAAGGCGGCGGAAATAATTACCCAAAGCAAGGCAGTATTAGGACTGCAGATGATGACGGGACTGCCGTTTGACAGTGATGAAAAATGTCTTTACACCGCAAGGCGCTTTTATGAACTGGGCGCAAAGGAGACTAGGATTTATCCGACAGTTGTCCTCCGTGAAACTCTCCTTGCGCGAATGTATGAGGACGGGGAATATAAACCGCAGACGATTCAGGAAGCAGTAAGCATAAGTGCAAAGCTCTACCGCTATTTTAAGGATAAAGGAATTGAAATTCTGCGAATAGGACTTCCCGACGGAGATGACCTCAAGGAAAACTATATGGCAGGGGCATATCATCCGTCGCTTGGAGAAATGGTAATAAGCCGCGATGTGCGAAACCGCCTGGAAAGAGAAATAGAAAAAAGTACAGATGTGTATGTAAATCCCCGTTTCATTTCAAAATTCAACGGGAATAAAAAATGCAATATAGAGTATTTCAAGGAAAAAGGAATAACACTTAATGTTATCCCCGATGAAAATACACAGGAATATAAAATATGCAGGTAAAATTACCTGCATATTTTTTATGGCAATATTCTGACAGTCGTTCCCACAGAGGTTATATCAAAAAGAGCCTCTATATCCTCGTTATACATTCTTATACACCCGTTTGACGCGGCAGTACCGATAGATGCGGGATTATTTGTCCCGTGAATGCCATAGCCTTTTGCGGAAAGACCAAGCCACCTTGTGCCATAAGGTCCGCCAGGGTCAATTTCTTTATTTACTACCTCAAACACACCTATGGGAGTGGGCGTTTCAGGCTTTCCCGTTGCAACGATATATTCACGGGAAATACTTCCGTTTCTGTAGACGGTGAGCCTTTTCGCACCCACATTCACAATTATTTCAATAGGAGATGGTGCAAGTGGTATACATATTATCTGCCCGATGGTAAGATTGCGCGGATTAAGATCGGGGTTAATTCTTAAAATCTCTTCCGTGCTCACGTCAAACGAAGAGGCGATTGTGCGCAGAGTATCACCTCGACGTATTACATAGAAATTTCGTGTGGGGCAAACGGGTGGCTCCTGAAATCTCTGTGAAATACATATGCGCTGGCCAACCTCAAGGTTATACGGGTCAATATCGGGGTTTGCCGCAAGGAGTGACTCTACACTCGTGCCGAAGCGAAGCGCAATTGATAAAAGCGTGTCACCCTCATTTATATTATATGGCAGAGTCCCGAGAGGACAGGTAACAGGCTGATTTGTCGCAGAAATTACGCAGATGCGTCTTCCTACGGGAAGGTTATCTTCTTCAAGCGACGGATTAAGACGCAATATGTTTTCGGGAGTAGTGTCAAACTCATTTGCAATAGCAAAGAGGGTATCACCCTCTCTTATTACATAAAACTGCCCGCATCCCATCATATGATTTCAACCCCCGTTCCAACGCTCACAAGGTTAAACACCTTATCCATATCATTATTTGAAAGAATTATATCCCTCTCGGAGCGCCGTGCCTCAAGGCTTGAAATCGCAACATCGGGCTGGAGCAAATTAAGCCTCTTTTTTCCGCCGAAGGAAGTATCAATCTGCTTCTGAACGACCTGTGATGAAAAATCGCGCAACATATTTTCGCAAGGGAAGGAAACTTCATCGCCGTTATTGTAACGAAGCGTCAAAGTGCTTTCGTTTATGCGTATGCAAAGACGGGGAGGGGCAAGGGGTATGCAGAGAATCATCCCTTCATAAAGGTTATCAGCATCAATGCCGATATTTGAATAAACTATTTGCGCATTGCTTACACCGAAATAATCTGCAATCGACTCTATACTGTCGCTCTTTTGCACAACATAGTAATTACTCGTCCTGCAGGCAGGGAAATACTGCAGAGGCTCGGGAATACAAAGTGTATCGCCGATATTAAGTACGTTGACATCTGAAATGGAGTTGATTTCTGCAAGACGCCCCACACTTGTTTCAAATCTTTTTGCAAGAAGATATAGCGTATCTCCTGCCCTTACCGTATAAGGAAAACTACCCGACGGACAGTTCCACTCTATATTACAGCTCATAAAAAATCACCTCACGACCATTATATGCGTGAGGTGATATATGTTGTTAATCAATAGAAGGTAGCAAGCTCCTGCTCGGGAGCAGAGGTAATTGCAGTTTCCTCGATATGGATTACAGGACCTTTTCCCTTATAGAATTTGCAGTATTCTATCTTGATTGTTCCCGTAACCATAATCCAGTCACGGCTTTTTATGTTGTGCTTCTTCTCTGTGATACACACTATGGGGCTGTACTCAACATCGTCAATACAGCAGGTCATAACGTGTCTTCCTGCAACAAAAGTATTATCGGGCATTCTGTTATCATATGCACAGATTGCACGGAATTTAACCTTTTTGTCCTCATATTTGGCAGTTTCTTCAATCAAATCTCTGTACCAGAGTGCGTAATCGCGGTCTTCTATCTTAATAAGCGGTGCATCAATATCAAAGGGAAGAGGGTCTTCTATATCGTCATACTCCACGCTGCCGTCGGTATACTCATATGCAATATCGCATCCTCTTGAAACTCCGCGCACGATTTTATGAAGCTCCATTTTGTCGATATCCTTACTCATTCTGTTGAACACTACAAGCTCGCTTATTTTAAGCTTGTCCACAGTCTGATTACGCATATTTGCGTTGTAATTTACAAAGGTTGTTGCGTCGGCAAAGGTCATACATTGAACAACCTGAAAACCGCGCGGAAGATTCATAAGAAGCGAATCAATCTTCCACATTCCGTTGTACTCAACTATAACTCTCTCGCAAGAAGCTTCCTTTTGCCACTCGGAAAAAAGACGGGGAGAGAGTTCTTTTTCATCTTCGACGACTTTGACAGTCACATTATTTCCCGAAAAGACAGAGGGGTCATATTCCTCAATACCCTCTTCGCACACGATTAGGAGAGTTTTTTCTCCGCTGTTGAAGCGCTCATCGCACAGAGTATCCTGAATGAATTTTGTTTTTCCCGATTCAAGAAACCCAAGGAATAAATAAAGCGGAATTTCTTTCATTTCAAAGCCTCCTTATCTGAAAAGAGCGTCGAGCTTTTCTTCGTCAATCTTTGAACCAATAACACAAATCTTACCGATTGTACTGCTTGTGCCTTCGCGCACATCAGCCTCGCCGGGAACATAGTCAAAGTGAATCCATCCGTCAGTACCTTTCACAATACCCTTTGCGCGAAGAATCACACCGAAGCTCACGCTTTCAAGCTGATTGAGAATTGCGGAAATTTCGTCCTTTGTGTATGTGCGGACAGTTTCCTTGCCCCAGCTTGAGAAGACATCATCTGCGTGGTGATGCCCGTGGTCGTGACAACCGCAACTGCAACCTTCACCATGCTCGTGATGATGGTGATGCTCGTGATGATGATGCTCACCGCAACCACAGTGATCATCGTGTCCGTGGTGTTCTCCGCAATGGCAATGTTCGTCGTGATGATGGTGATAGTGTTCGTGTTCAAGCTTTTCTATTTCTTCTTTGAGTGTATTTTTGTTTTCCATCACCTCAAGGATTTTTGCGCCGTCAATCTCGTCCCAGCTTGTCGTCACAATCTGCGCATCCTTGTTGTGCTCGCGAATAAGCTCAACGCACAAAGCAAGCTTGTCCTCTGAAAGAGACGCGGTATGGCTCAAAATTATAGAAGATGCGTTTTCAATCTGGTCGTTGTAAAACTCGCCAAAGTTTTTCATATACATCTTACATTTTTTTGCGTCTGCCACAACACAATAGCTGTTAAGGACAACATTTTCGTCAGTCACGCTACGAACTGCGCGGATAACATCGGAAAGCTTTCCCACGCCTGAAGGCTCAATTAAAATTCTGTCGGGAGCAAAATCCTGAAGCACCTTACGCAGTGCCTTTTCAAAATCACCAACGAGAGAACAACAAATACAGCCTGAATTCATTTCATTGACCTCAATGCCTGCGTCTTCCATAAATCCGCCGTCAACACCGATTTCGCCGAATTCGTTCTCAATAAGAACGAGCTTTTCGCCCTTATATGCCTCTTTTATAAGCTTTTTGATAAGCGTAGTCTTTCCTGCACCCAAAAAGCCTGAAAAAATATCTATCTTTGTCACGAAAACACTTCCTTTGAAATTTTAGCTTTTTTAATTATAAAACTTTTTTTATTTTTAGTCAACAGATTAGATAAAAATTGACATATTAAGCAATACTATGCTAAAATACATATATTGAAATTTTAACATCTGATGGTGATTTTATGCGATTACAGAAATTCATCGCCGAGTGCGGAGTTGCATCAAGGCGAAATGCTGAAAAAATGATAGAGAGCGGAAGGGTGCGTGTCAACGGAGAACTGGTTGATTATATGGGATGCATCGTTGACCCAGAGTGCGATATCGTGGAGGTAGACGGGCGCGAGATAAAGGCTGAGAGCAAAAAGTATTATATTATGCTCCATAAACCCAAAAACTATGTCACAACAGTTTCCGATGATTTGGGAAGACCTACCGTAATGCACCTTGTTCAGGATATAAATGCGCGTATTTACCCTGTCGGCAGACTTGACTTTGATACAAGCGGTCTTCTCATTATGACAAATGACGGTGAGTTTGCAAATATCCTCACACATCCCAGGCACGTCGTAAATAAGACCTATATTGCAAGAATTGATAAGCCTCTCGAGGAAGATAAGCTTGAAAGACTCCGCGCGGGTATTACTCTTGACGGTGTTATAACATCTCCTGCAAAGGCGGAGAATATAAAGCGTCCGCAAAAGGGGTATGAGGTTAAAATAACTATCCACGAGGGAAGAAACAGGCAGGTAAGAAGAATGCTTGATGCAGTCGGCGCAAACGTGATGAGCCTTAAAAGAATTTCTGTAGGTTCGCTCACTTTGGGAAATCTTCCAGAGGGAAAATGGAGGAAGCTTTCCGATGCGGAAATCAATAAATTAAGAGGTAAAGGAAAATGATACGGGTAACTATCATTGACGATAAAAGAATTATAGGCTCCGTTTTTGAATATGCAGATGATATGCTTATGGCGTGGGCACAGGAAAACGAGAAAAATTCAGGCTACTGTATTTTCACAAAAAACGGGAGGATAATAACCGTAAAAGATAACGACAATGTGTTTGAACTTTTAATCCGCGCAACCCTTAACTACCTCGACCTCAATGGAATAGAGGTAGGTTATTCACAAAACGAGGAGCTTTTTAATAACCTTAAAAAGCTCGGCTTTACGCAGAAGGAAACATCCTGTAAGGTGGACATAAAAGCCTTTTTCAAGCCGTGTTGTAATAACTGAAAACGAGAAGACAAGGAAAGACGAAAGAACCGTCTCTTTGTCTTCGATTTGCACTTGAATAAAATACCTGACAATGTGACAATGGGGACGCACTTAATTTGTCAACTTTTTGTCCCTCTTTATACCAAATATTAAAATAAGCTTTAACAGAGGATGAGAATATGGAAGAAAAAATGATAGGAATCAGATTCAATGAAGATGACAAGGAAATGCAAAATGCGATAAGGGAGTATTTCCCTGATTGCAAAATGATTCCTTCACAAGAGTTTGAAGGAACAGAAATATTGTGGGTTGCAATAATACCTGCAGCGGCTTTTGGACTGCAATTATTAGAATTTATTCTCACACACTTAGTCCCCAAGGACTCTGCAAAAGAACAAGGAAAGTCAGATTCCGATGCTCATAAAAAACGAGAAATAGTGTGCGATGGAAAAAGTTTGGATGCTAATAATTTAGCCGGAAAAACAAAAGACGAAGTCTCCAATATTATAAAGATAAAGTTTGGTATAGAATTAAAGTTTGAAATAAAAGCAGGAAAAAATGATTGAGAACATAAAAGAATATTTAACAGTTACCAGAGGAAAGAACAATTTTAAGGAAAGTCAGGATGACGTTATTGATTTATTGATTGACAAATTCAGCTCGACTCTGGAGAAAAACAAAATTAATGTGGTTGTTATCTGGAGTACACTTGCAAAGAACGAAATAATCATTAATGAAGATAACTCAAGAACAATTATCTGGGATACCAATTATTGGACTCATTGTGCATATTATTATTGCAATCTTGTGCTTTTAGACCGGCACGTTAAAGAAAAATCGGAGCTAGTTGATATCCAGTGTGACGTGTTGTGGAGAGATTTATTTAAGGTGATTATAAGCAGGTATGACCGATACTCGACAAAAGCCAAGATGCTGCTGACCAAATATTATTTATCCTACGGTATGCGCACTTATGAAATGCAGCTGGATAAGGAAACATCTGCGCGCAATTTAGTAAATCAGTTAAAGGATGTAGCTACCGCAAAGGTATATGTCTTCTTGCATGAGATAGCACATATTACAGCTATCAGTGAACTTGATTATTACATTGATATCTTAAAAGAGGCCTTCAATGATGAACTTAAAGAATCAACTTTTTACCAAGTATGTGATGTCGATTCCTCACTTGGACCTAAAGAGAAGAAATACCTTGAAAACATATTGAATAATTTTATAAAAGATATAAACAATGGGATATATGAGCCTGCTGAAGAAATCATAGCTGATATGAGAGCGCTGCAGTCAATGTGTAATTCCTTTATGTTAAGCTTCCCCAACGATATACCTGACGGATTTTTGAATTTTCAAGGCGGTATCGCATTAGCGCGTAGTTTTAATTTTAGAATTAAGTTTATTGACGAGGTAATACATGGCTTCTTTGACGGTAGTAATTCCCAAAGCTTTGAGAAACTGTTATATGATAGCGATTTTGGAAAAAAGTTTGTGATAAGGGATAGATTATCTGAGGTTTTGCAACCCTTGATTATAGTTTCGTGTTTTGGGAAACAATGTAATAAAGCTTTCCTATTGAAATATGAAACTCAATCCCAATTTTCCAGAGATACTATAAAAGCAGTAGATACTGCAGTCGCTCAACATCTTGAAAAAATACGCATCCGCATAGAAAATGAGTCCGAAAGGCTTATGAAAAGTGAATTTGATTTACAAGTTGATGATATATTGGAATATTTATTGTATTATCCAGCAGAAGAGCAGGATAATGGTGTCATCAATAATCCTATGAAATACTATGGGTGTACAGGGCTTCTTTTTTAGTACAAATCATCAATCGTTATAATGGATATAAAAAGGCTTTTTCAGAGCCTTTTTATATCTTCTTTTTTTGTAAAATCTGTTGAAATAGCTTTTTTAAGGTGATATAATATTCTCAAGGAGTTGTGTCCAATTTTGTGAAGGAGTAGATGCTCTATGAAAATATTGATTGTAGACGACGAAAAACTGCTTGTAAAAGGTATTAAATTCAACCTTGAACAGGATGGTTACGAAACAGAAACCGCGTACGACGGTGAGGAAGCATTAAAGCTTGCGCGCGATAAGAGTATCTCTCTTATTATTCTTGACCTTATGCTTCCCAGTATCGACGGTCTCACAGTGTGCCAGAAGATAAGGGAGTTTTCCTCTGTTCCCATCATTATGCTCACTGCAAAGACAGAGGATATGGATAAAATCCTCGGTCTTGAGTATGGTGCCGACGATTATCTTACAAAGCCCTTTAATATCCTTGAGCTTAAGGCGAGAATAAAGGCAATCCTCCGCAGAGTTACAAATAGCTCCGTTGCGGCGTCAAAGCCCAGCGTAAGCGCAGGCGGAATAGAGCTTGATTATAATCTTCGCAGAGTGAAAATCGGCAATAAGGTTATTGAGCTTACCGCAAAGGAATTTGATTTGTGCGACCTTTTTGTGTCAAACCCCGGCAAGGTTTACTCAAGAGAAAATCTTCTCGATATCGTATGGGGCTATGACTACCCAGGGGACATAAGAACTGTTGACGTACATGTAAGGCGCCTGCGTGAAAAAATAGAGGAGGACGCAGCGGCTCCCACATATATTCTTACAAAGTGGGGGGTAGGTTACTATTTTAAGGAAAATTAAAGAGGGAATGCAAAGCATCCGATGGAAGCTGGTTTTCACATATTTTATCATCATAGCACTCACGCTTGGACTTATCGGTATATATGTCACCAATTCCATGCAGCAATACATTCTCAATCAGAAAAAAATAAGCACCCTTTCACAGGCTAATGTTATTGCAGGATATATTTCGCAGTATCAGGATTTGAGCAACGACGGTATCAATTATCTTCTTGCGCAGCAGCAGCTTCCGAGCGACTGTCGTGTGCTTATGCTTGATCTTGATTCGCGCGTTACCTACGACTCCAACAATGGCGTTATGCAGGGGAAATATATGCCCAACGCATCAATACTCAATGCGATTGAGGGTAATAATAACGTTGAAAAAATAAATGATGCTGACGGCGAGCTTATAATATGCGCCGCAGTACCCACAGTAACAAATAAAATGGTTACAGGAGTAATCTACTATCAGGCTTCCGCGTCAGATGCGTCCGACTTTATGAATCAGATTTTTGTTACGATGATGATGCTTACCATTATTGTGAGTATTCTTATCGGTGTTGTAAGCTTTGTGATGTCGGGCATTATTACCGAGCCTATCCGCAACCTTACACAAAAGCTCTCAAAGGCGGCAGATGAAGAAGGCGACTACATCATTGAGGAAACTACGGGTGGTGAAGTAGGCAAGCTTATTGAGTCCTTCAACAAAATGACGCACCACATACGCGTACAGGAGGAAAAGAGGCAGGAATTTGTCTCCAACGCTTCGCATGAGCTTAAGACTCCGTTAAGCTCAATCAAGCTTATTTCCGACTCACTTTTAAATGCTCCCGATGCGCCGAAGGAAATGGTTGATGAGTTTTTAACCGATATGAATGTGCAGGTTGAAAGACTTGCGCGAATAGTAGATAAGCTTCTGACACTTACCCGTATGGACAGTGCCTCCAGCGTTTCAAGAATGGAATTTGCGGTGGCAGATATTACCGAGCTTTGCTCAAATATTGTAAAAGCTCTTCGTCCTCTTGCCGAGCAGAAGCATATTGAGCTTGAATACAACCCCGAGCTTACTGTCTATTCAAAGATTGAGCGTGACAGAATGTGGGAAGCAATTTATAATGTGCTTGACAACAGTATAAAATACACCCGTGAAAATGGCAAGGTTACGATGAATCTTTCAAAGGATGAGCATAATATAATAATAGAGATCAAGGATACGGGAATAGGAATCGCATCGGATGAGCTTTATAAGATTTTCGACAGATTTTACAGAGTGGACAAAGCGCGTGCGAGAGAAACAGGCGGAACAGGGCTTGGCCTTTCAATTGCGCTTACTGCAGTCGAGCTTCACGGCGGAAACATACAGGTTGAAAGTGAAGAGGGCGAAGGAAGTACATTCCGTATATTTATACCCATTACATTTAAGTAAGCCGTTGGAGTATCGAACTCCATACGCCTTAAACTTGTTAAATTTTAATTCTTTTAATTTGTCGTCCTCGTAAGGCGACAGCCTATCTTCGTCCTCCGCATTAAAATTATTTTAAATTTTCCTGCGTTTAAGGTCGAAGAGTTTTAAAATAGAAAATTTTCATATAAGTCAAAGAAAATTCACAAATTATACTTTCGTATATTTGCAGAATTTTCTGCCGAATTATTGGAAATTTTCATTTTCAAACCGTGTGGAGTCCGGTACTCCAACGGCTAAGGAGGGCTTTAATATGAAAAAGACCATATCATTATTACTTGTAATTACTCTTTTCTCCGCTATCGTTTTAGGATGCGGAAAAGAAAAGACACAAATTAGTGTATATTTCAAAGATTCCCAGTCAAACGAGCTTTGCGAAGAAAAAAGAAGCGTTGATGCAGGGGAGAATTCAAGCAAAACTGACCTTGCAAAGCTTGCAGTAGCACAGCTCATAAAAGGTCCGCAGAACGAAAAGAATTCACCGGTAATTGACCCCAAGGCAAAGCTTTTGTCGCTTACTGTAAGCGAGGGCGTTGCAACTGTAAATATGTCAAAGCATTTTTTACAGAAAAAGGGCGTTGAAGCACTTGTTTTAAGATTTTCTTTTATAAACACACTCTGCGCAATTGAAGGAATTGACGGAATTGTAATTCAGGTTGAGGGCAAGCCTATTGTGAGTGAGAACACAGGAAAAGAATACGGTGTATTAAGCATTTCCGACATAGCCTTAAACACAGAGGATAATGCTACAATCCGTCTTTACTTCCCAGATAAATCGGGTGAAAAGCTCGTGCTTGAAAGAAGAACCATAGACGTTCAGCAGACACTCTCACTTGAAAAAACTGTAATAGGCGAGCTTATGAAAGGACCTGGAAATAAAAATCTGCAGTCCTCAATCCCCGATGGTACAAAGCTTCTTAATATCGAGACAAAGGATAGCGTTTGTTACGTCAATTTTTCAAGCGAACTGCGTTCCAAGACAACATCAGGCTCAACTGCGACAACGCTTACGCTCTATTCCGTTGTAAATTCGCTTTGCGCACTTGAGAGCGTTTCAAGCGTGCAGATTCTCATAAATGGAGAAACGGGTGTGGAATTCGGAAATTTTGTGCTTGATATTCCTTATGAATTTAATTAAAATCTGATAGGATAATAGAAAATGAAAGTAAAAGAAATAGCACAAAGACTTTCGCGTGTGGAAATCAGCGGCGGAGAAAACGACATCAAAGACGTTACAGGATGCTATATTGGAGACCTTTTGAGCCTTGCTATGAGCAAGGCTCAAAAGGGTGACGCGTGGATTACCGTGCAGGGGAACATCAATGTTCCCGCGGTGGCAACTCTTGTCGGGTGCTCCATGGTTATTCTTGCTGAAAATATGAAACTTGACGAAAACGCTTTGCTCCGTGCAAAAAAGGAAGAAATACCCGTCTATTACAGCGAAAAGAGTGTGTTTGAAATAGCTTGTGAAATAAAAGAATGTCTATGAAGTTTTAAGTGGCTTTCATAGACATTCTTTCCATTTAAAAGGGAATACAGGATAATAAATGAACTTCTAATATTTTTATAGACAATCAGCGTTTAATTTGATATAATGTAATAAACTATTCTGCTTTATTGGTTTGTTGCATATCGATAATGAAAGAACGATTTAGCTGATTATATTACAGGAGGTATTGTCATGGCAAAAGAGGCAGTTATTCCCTTTAAGGGGACAGCGCAGCAGGAAGAACAGCTTAAGAGTGTAATTGCGAAGCATAAGGGGCAACAGGGTGCACTTATTCCCGTTCTTCACAAGGCGCAGGAAATTTACGGATATCTTCCAATCGAAGTTCAGACAATGATTGCGGACGGCTTGGATGTCCCACTTGCAGAGGTGTACGGAGTTGTAACTTTCTATACACAGTTCTCGCTTAATCCCAAGGGTGAGTATAAGATTGGCGTATGTCTTGGTACCGCTTGCTACGTTAAAGGTAGCGGAGACATTCTTGAAAAAATCAAGGAAATTATCGGCATTGATGTAGACGGATGTACTCCCGACGGTAAGTTCTCCCTTGAGGCTACACGTTGTATAGGTGCCTGCGGTCTTGCACCAGTATTCACTGTTAATGAAGATGTTTACGGTCGTATCACAACAGACGACGTTGCAGGTATTCTTGCAAAATATCAGGACTGATCAGCCAAAACGAAATTTACGGAGGTGCGAGATAATATGAAGAGCATAGCTGAACTTGAAGCCATAAAAGAAAAAGTATTAGACAGCGTTAATATCAGAAAGAAAAGTGAAGATAGAATAAGAGTTGTTGTAGGCATGGATACATGTGGTATCGCAGCAGGTGCACGCCTTGTTACTACTGCTTTGCTTGAGGAATTAGAAAAGCGTAATCTTAGGGATGTTGTTATTGAGCAGACTGAGTGCATCGGTATGTGTGCACTTGAGCCTGTTGTTGAGGTTTATGTGCCAGGCAAGGAAAAGGTTACTTATGTTAAGATTACACCCGAAAAGGTTTGTAAAATTGTGTCCGACCATATCGTTAACGGCGCTCCCGTTATAGAGTACACAGTCGGCGCACAGGAATAAGAGGAGAGTGTAGAAAATGAGCTTGTACAGATCACATGTACTTATCTGCGGAGGTACAGGGTGTACTTCCTCCGGTGGTGCTAAACTTATAGAAGAGTTTGAGGCGCAGCTTAAAGAAGCAGGTCTTGAAAATGAAGTAAAAATCGTAAAAACTGGATGTTTCGGACTTTGTGCACTCGGCCCCGTTGTAGTAGTTTATCCCGAGGGTGCTTTCTACAGCAGAGTAGAAAAAGATGATGTTAAGGAAATCGTTACAGAGCATCTGTTGAAGGGCAGAATTGTTAAGAGACTTGTTTATGATGAAACTCTTGATGAAGAGTGCGGTACAATCAAATCTCTTAACGAAGTTAATTTCTACAAGAAGCAGCTTCGAATTGCCCTTCGTAACTGCGGTGTGATAAATCCCGAAAATATCGAGGAATATATCGCTTTTGACGGTTACAAGGCGCTTGCAACTGCAATCACAAAAATGACTCCCGAGGAAGTTATCAAAACTATTAAAGAATCAGGACTTCGCGGACGCGGAGGCGGCGGCTTCCCGACAGGTCTTAAGTGGGAATTTGCTTCAAAGAGCATAAACGAGCAGAAATATGTTTGCTGTAATGCTGACGAAGGTGACCCAGGCGCATTTATGGACAGAAGTATTCTTGAGGGAGACCCTCACAGTGTGCTTGAAGCTATGGCTATTGCAGGTTATGCAATCGGTGCTAATCAGGGATACATATACATTCGTGCAGAGTATCCTATCGCTGTGCAGCGTCTTGAAATTGCAATCAAGCAGGCTAAAGAATATGGCCTTTTAGGTGAAAATATTTTCGGAACAGACTTCTCATTCGACATCGGTCTTCGCCTCGGTGCAGGCGCATTCGTATGCGGTGAGGAAACTGCTCTTATGACATCTATTGAAGGACACCGCGGTGAACCCCGTCCCCGTCCTCCGTTCCCTGCAGTTAAGGGTCTCTGGGGTAAGCCCACTATCCTTAACAACGTTGAAACCTATGCAAATATCCCCGTTATTATAAATCACGGTCCCGAGTGGTTCACAAAGATTGGTACTGAAAAAAGCAAGGGTACAAAAGTATTCGCGCTCGGTGGTAAGATAAATAACACAGGACTTGTTGAAATTCCTATGGGTACAACCCTCCGTGAAATCGTTGAAGAAATCGGCGGCGGAGTTCCAAATGGCAAGGCATTCAAGGCTGCGCAGACGGGTGGTCCTTCAGGCGGATGTATCCCTGCTTCTCTCATTGATACTCCCATTGATTACGACTCACTTATCTCTATCGGCTCAATGATGGGTAGCGGTGGCCTTATCGTAATGGATGAAGACAACTGTATGGTTGATATCGCAAAATTCTTCCTTGAATTCACAGTTGACGAATCCTGTGGTAAGTGTACTCCCTGCCGTATCGGTACAAAGAGACTTCTTGAAATCCTTGAAAAGATTACAAAGGGTAAGGGTACGCTTGAGGACCTTGACCGCCTTGAGCTTCTTTGCCACAGCATCAAGAACGCATCACTTTGCGGTCTCGGTCAGACAGCTCCCAATCCCGTTCTTTCAACACTTCGTTATTTCCGTGACGAGTACGTTGCACACGTTCTGGAAAAGAGATGTCCTGCTGGCGTATGTAAGGCTCTCACAAACTATGTTATCGAAGAAGAAAAGTGTAAGGGCTGCAGTGCTTGTGCAAGAAAATGTCCTGTAGGCGCTATCACAGGCGAAATCAGAAGCCCCTTCACAATTGACCAGAGTAAGTGTATCAAGTGCGGCGCATGTATGGAAACATGTAAGTTCGGCGCTATCGTTAAGAAGTAAGAAAGGGGTGCAGATAAATGGAAATGGTTAATTTAAAAATCAACGGTCAGGACATAAGCGTTCCTGCCGGATCAACAGTATTGGAAGCTGCACGCACAGCGGGTATTGATATCCCTACCCTTTGCTACCTCAAGGATGTAAGCCAGACAGGTTCGTGCAGAATGTGTCTTGTTGAAATCAAGGGAGGCAGAGCGCTTCAGGCAGCCTGCGTATATCCAGTCGCTGAGGGTCTTGAAGTTTATACGAATACTCCTGCAGTAAGAAATGCCCGCAAGGTAACACTTGAGCTTATTCTTTCAAACCACGACAGAAAGTGTCTTACCTGTGAAAGAAACCGTAACTGTGAGCTTCAGGCTCTTGCTGACGAGCTTGGTGTAACAGATATTCATTACGATGGCGTAAGAAACGAATATGATATAGACGAGCTTTCTCCCTCTATCGTAAGAGATAATAACAAGTGTATCCTTTGCAGAAGATGCGTAAATATGTGTAAGAACATTCAGACTGTCGGCGCAATCGATACAATGGAACGCGGATTTAAGACAAAGGTTGCTTGTGCATTTGATAAGAGCCTTGGCGAAGTAAGCTGCGTGAACTGCGGTCAGTGTATTGCAGTTTGTCCCGTAGGCGCACTTCGTGAAAAGGACGCTACAGATGATGTTTGGGCAGCACTTGCAAATCCCGATAAGCACGTTGTTGTTCAGACTGCTCCTGCAGTAAGAGCAGCGCTTGGTGAAGAGTTTGGTATGGAAATGGGTACTCCCTGCACAGGCAAAATGGCAGCAGCTCTTCGCAGACTCGGTTTTGACAAGGTGTTTGATACAGACTTTGCCGCTGACCTTACAATTATGGAAGAGGGTACAGAGCTTATTCAAAGACTCCAAAACGGCGGCAAGCTTCCTATGATCACATCCTGCTCACCCGGTTGGATTAAGTTCTGTGAACACAACTTCCCCGAAATGCTTGATAACCTTTCATCTTGTAAATCTCCTCACGAGATGTATGGTGCAGTTATAAAGTCATACTATGCAGAGAAGATGGGTATAGATCCCAGAGATATCTATGTGGTATCAATAATGCCCTGCACTGCAAAGAAGTACGAGGCACAGCGTGAAGAACTTTCAGCAAATGGTCTTCAGGATGTAGATATCGTTCTCACAACACGCGAGCTTGCAAAGATGATTAAAGAGGCTGGTATCCGCTTCACACTTCTTCCCGATGAGAAGTTTGATGATCCCTTCGGCGAGGATGCAACAGGTGCAGGCGTAATATTCGGTGCAACAGGTGGTGTTATGGAAGCTGCAATCAGAACAGTTGCAGATATCCTTGACAACACAAGCCACAGCGAAGTTGAATACGAAGTTGTCCGCGGTCTTGATGGTATCAAGATTGCTTCAGTAGCGGCAGGTGGAAAGACTATCCGCGCTGCAGTTGCTCATGGCCTTGGTAACGCTCGTGAGCTTCTTAATAAGGTTAAGAGCGGTGAAGTAGAAGTAGACTTCATTGAAATTATGGCATGCCCCGGAGGTTGTGTAAACGGTGGCGGTCAGCCTATTGTTTGTGCAAAGGACAGAATGGATAAGGATATCCGTGCTGAAAGAGCGAAGGCTCTTTATCAGGAGGATAAGAATCTTCCCCTCCGCAAGAGTCACGATAATCCCTATATCAAGAAGATTTACGAGGAATATCTTGAGGAGCCCGGTAGCCATAAGGCACACGACCTTCTCCACACACACTATATCGCACGAGATAAGCACTAGAATAAAAAAAGAAAGACTATTCGCTTGAATAGTCTTTCTTTTTTTGGAGCTGGTGACAAGAATCGAACTTGCAACCTGAGGTTTACGATACCTCTGCTCTGCCTTTGAGCCACACCAGCATAAGCACAAGTATTATTTTACTAATTATTACCCCGTTTGTCAATAGAAACCTTTGCAAAGAAATTGCTGTGCAGAAAGAATTTTCTTTGACAGACAAGGAAAAAAGTGATAAAATATATTGTGATAAACTATGACTAAGGAGAACTTTCTTATGAAAGGCAGATTTATAGTATTTGAAGGAATAGATGGTGCAGGAAAAAGCACACAGATAGAAAAACTCCGCCAGAAGCTTGTGAGCGAGGGACGAAAGGTTTTTATAACTGCCGAGCCCACCGCATCCGTTACGGGAGGAATACTTCGTGACGCGCTCTCAGGTAACTATAAGCGCAGTGCGAGTGAGCTTGCCGCGATGTTTCTTTCCGACCGCGTTTATCATAATGTGAACGAAAATACGGGAATCAATCAGGCGCTCGAAAAAGGATTTGATGTAATTTCCGACAGATATTATTATTCCTCATTTGCATATCAGGGACTTGACAGTGATATTGAATGGGTAATGGATATGAACCTTAATTGCCCCGATATAAGAAAGCCCGACCTTTGCATATTCCTTGATCTCGACGCACAGAAATCCAAGTCAAGAATAGATACAAACCGCGCTAGCATTGAAATCTTTGAAGAGGAAGATGTCTTAAATAAGATAAGAAATAAGTTCTTTGATGTTTTTGACCGCTTGAAAGACGAAAATATTGCTATAATTGACGCAAGCGGAAGTATAGACGAGGTGGCAGAGAAGATAGCGCAGGTAGTAGATAAATTAAAGGAAGATTAAAATTGACTAAAATTATTCAAATCAATCCGCTTAATATTGATATGGATTTACTTTCACAGGCTGCTGATGTTATAAAACACGGCGGCCTTGTGGCTTTTCCTACGGAAACGGTCTACGGTCTTGGTGCCGATACTTTTAACGCCGAAGCAGTAGCAAATATCTTCCATGCAAAAGGGCGCCCTATGGACAACCCCTTGATTTCTCATATTGCCGACATAAGCGAGCTTGAGCGTTTTGCACGCGAAATACCCGACAGTGCTATAAAGCTTGCAAATGAATTCTGGGGTGGCCCTCTCACAATTATTCTCAAGAAAAAGGCAGGTATCCCTGACGAGGTTACCGCAGGACTTGATACCGTTGCGGTAAGACTTCCAAGTCACAGCATCGCAAATGCACTTATAAAGCTTTCAGGGACACCTATTGCTGCCCCGAGCGCCAACCTTTCAGGTAGTCCGAGTCCCACCACGGCACAGCACTGTATAGCCGACCTTTTAGGCAGAGTGGATATGATAATAGATGGCGGAAGCAGTATGATAGGCATTGAATCAACAGTTGTTGATTTAAGCGGTGAAGTCCCCGTTGTGCTTCGCCCCGGCGGAATAACTCCCGAGGATATGAAAAGTGTAATCGGCGAGGTTATTTATTCAGGAGAAATAGAGGGTGCACCACGTTGTCCCGGTATGAAATATACTCACTACAGTCCCGATGCACAAGTAATTGTGCTCGAGGATATTACTTCTTTTGATAAATACAGTAAAAAAGACGAAAAGACCTGTGTTATTGCAAAGAATATTTTAGATAAGAATATTAGCGCAGATATAGTATATGATGCAGGAGGAGATGACCGCGAGTATGCGGCGCGTCTTTTCTACCTTCTTCGCAAGGCTGACGAGGACGGTGCCGATACAGTTTTTGCCGAGCTCCCCGAAAATAATGGTATAGGAATAGCACTTTTCAACCGCCTTTATAAATCGGCAGGGGGTAAGGTGATATTAAAATGAGTAAAGATGTTTTATTCGTCTGCACAGGTAACACCTGCAGAAGCCCTATGGCAGAAGCAATTTTCAACACATTTTTTGATGATATAAAGACAAGCTCAAGCGGAATTTCCGTTATGTCACCAAGCGGTGCAGCAAAAAATGCAATTCTTGCCGCAAAAGAATATGATGGCGACCTTGAAGGGCATATCTCAAGTCAGCTTACCGTAGAAGAACTTAATGAATATAAGCTTATTCTTACAATGACTCACTCACAAAAAGAAATGCTCCGCCCGTATGCAAAAGGTAATAATATTATTACATTATCTGAATTTGCAGGGGAAGAGGGAGATGTATATGACCCATACGGTGGCACGCTCCGGCTTTACGAAGAAACTGCAAAGCAGATATATGCCTACCTGGTAAAAGGAATTCTTTTAAGAAGCGATATTTCTTTTGCAGATGATGGTGACATTGATGCAATCGCCCGTATGGAAAGGGAATATTTTGCTGATAGCTGGAGCGAAAATTCCATAAAAATGCAGGTTGAGAATAAAAAAGTTCTCACTCTTAAATTTGCAGAGGAAATAATAGGCTACTGTATATTTATGACCGCTGCTGATGAGGGCGAAATTCTGCGTATAGCAATAAATAGAAAAATCCGCAAAGCAGGACTTGGGAAAAAACTTCTTCTTGCATCAATTGACGAGATGGAAAAGGGCGGTGCAGACGAAATATTCCTCGAGGTCCGCGCATCAAACGATAGCGCAATCGCACTATATAAATCAGCAGGATTTGAGGAAATGGGCGTCCGCAAAGGTTATTATAAGGATAATAACGAAGACGCAGCACTATTCAAACTTACTATAAAGGACAGATAACTATGGCATATATACTTGGAATTGAAACATCATGCGACGAAACTGCTGCATCCGTTACAAAAGACGGACGCGAGGTTCTTTCAAACGTAGTCTATTCGCAGATACCTCTGCACACAATCTACGGCGGCGTAGTGCCTGAAATCGCATCAAGAAAGCATATTGATAAGATTATATATGTGATAGATGCGGCACTTCGCGAGGCAAATATCAGTAAAGAAGAGCTTGATTCTGTAGCAGTAACCTATAACCCGGGGCTTGTGGGTGCGCTTTTAGTAGGTGTTTCCGTGGCAAAGGC
>JAZNTQ010000024.1:0-1775 GCA_045591865.1 Clostridia bacterium | reverse complement strand
TGGGCAGATACAACAGATGGCTTAAAGAGCGGCTGTACTCTTATCGCCTATAAGGCTGATCTCTCAAAATTTAGCGGCAGAGAGGTGTATTTCCGCATTAGCGACAACGCAGATAGCGGCTACGGCTTGTTCTTTGTAGATAGCTTCGTTACATATTACGGAAGCGAGCCCGAGGGCTTTAACGAAGCAACATCTGTTAATTATGAAATTAGCGGTACAATCTACGACGTATTTAACGGCGGCTTTGAAATGGGCGACGTTCAGGGCTGGTGGAACAATGGCACTCCCGGTCACGTAACAAATGCTGACGCGTTCTTCAGCGGTGTAGCATACGGCAAGGACGGCAACTTCCTTTACAGCGGCGTTGAGGACTTCCAAGCGGGCAACGGTCTTGAAGGCAACCGCGGTGTGCTCACAAGCTCAGTATTTGAAATCGGCGGCACAGGCTATATTTCATTTATGCTCGGCGGTGGCGGAAACTCACTTTGCTACGTTCAAGTGATTGACTCAACAACAGGTGAAATTTTGGCAAGATACCGTCAGCAAGCAATGCAGGACGCAGTTCTTGTAACTTATGTTGCTGACCTAAGCGCATACATTGGCAGAAGCGCAAGAATCCAGGTTGTTGACCAAGCTGTAAATAACTGGGGCTGCGTATCCTTTGATAACGTAGTAACCTACTATGCAAGCAATGATAATCTCCCAAGCGGCTTGACTGCTGAGGACATCAAAGCAAGCATTAACTATAGCATCGAAAACGGCAGCTTTGAAACAGGCAATATCGACGGCTGGACAATGGACATCACCGAGGCTGGCACACACAATACATTAGGTTGGGTGCTTGAAACAGAAATGGACGCCGGCTGGTACGCAAAGAATGATGAAACAAAGGACGGTAAGTACCTTTTCACATTCGCTCAACCGGGTGATATCAACTGCGAAAACACAAAGGGCACGCTTACAAGCTCAACCTTTACGTTAAAGCAGGGCGCGTTTGTGTCCTTTAAGTTCGGTGCGGCAGGCAACGCCTCCAACCACGACGTATATATTGAGCTTTGCCGTGCAGACGGTACAGTAATTGCAAGATTTTACAATGATGCCGAGGGCAAGGTCAACACAAGAATGAACGCTTACTATTATCAGTACACAGATACTGAGGTTGAGTGCTTCTTCAGAGCCGTTGATAATTCCACAGGCGACTACGGCTGTCTCGTGCTTGACGACTTTAAGGTAAACCTTGAGTCCGCACCCGAGGGCTATATTCCTGCAATTCAATAAAGCATTTCAAATCAGGCAAACAACACATCTGTCCCCGTTACTCAATGGGGAAAAGGAAAAACAAATATGGCTATTACTAAAATTAAATCGCCCGCCTTCCATATAACGGGAGAGACGGGCTGGATAAACGACCCGAATGGACTTATCTATTATAAGGGTCAATATCACGCATTTTATCAGCATCATCCGTATGATACCAAATGGGGACCTATGCATTGGGGACACGTGGTTAGTGATGATTTAACCAACTGGAAATATCTCCCCATTGCGCTAACCCCGGGCGATGAATTTGATAAAAACGGCTGCTTCTCGGGCAGCGCAATAGTGCACGGCGGCAAGCTGTGGCTTATGTATACGGGCTTTATTGAAAATCAAGGCGGCGAGAGCATAAGACAAATTCAATGCTTGGCAGAGAGCGACGACGGCGTGACCTTCAAAAAGCACGGCACGGTTATCGGCTCGGAGCTTTTGCCCGAGGGATACGCACCCGAGGACTT
>JAZNTQ010000023.1:0-11804 GCA_045591865.1 Clostridia bacterium | reverse complement strand
TCACGACAGGTGCCGCCGCATCAAAGAAGAATAAGCTGTCCTCCCCTGTAAGAGTGGCTATTGCATCGCCGAGCTTTCCGTGAGTTAAAGGACCTGATGCGACAATTGTGTATTCGTCGGTATCAATGCTCTCTACAAGCTCGTTTACTATCTCTATATTGGGATGCGCCTTTATTTTTTCGGTTACAAGAGCAGAAAATCTGTCTCGGTCTACCGCAAGCGCACCGCCTGCAGGAACTTTTGTGTCATAGGCACAAGCTATAACAAGGCTTCCCATACGGCGCATCTCTTCCTTGAGAAGTCCGCAGGCATTGTCAAGTCCGTTGCCCTTAAGCGAATTCGAGCAGACAAGCTCGCACAGATTTTCATTTGTATGAGCAGGAGAAAAGGAGGATGGCTTCATCTCATAAAGCTTAACCTTAATTCCTCTTTCTGCCGCCTGCCACGCCGCCTCGCATCCTGCAAGACCGCCGCCGATTATTTTAAGCTCCATATTATTTCTTACCTTTTTCCTTCTTGTTTGTCTCACACTCGGGATTTGAGCAAACTGTTACGCTCACGCGCCTGTGGTACTTTTTAGTCATTACTCCTCCGCAAGATGGACAGGGACTCTTTACAGGCTCATCCCATAAAATGAAATCACAAGCGGGCGCTTTTTCGCAGGAGAAATACTTTTTGCCCTTCTGCGAGCGTCTTTCAACAATTCTTGCACCACACTTCGGGCATTTTACGCCGGTATCCTTGAGAATTGGTTTTGCATTGCGACATTCGGGGAAGCCGGGGCAAGCAAGGAACTTGCCGAATCTTCCGAGCTTTACAACCATATTTCTGCCGCATTTTTCACAGATTTCATCTGAAACCTCATCCTTAAGCTCAACCTTTGAAATCGCCTCTTCCGCTTTCTTGAGGTCCTTTTCAAAGGGCTTATAAAATCTGTCTATTACATCCTGCCACTTTTCGTTTCCTGCTTCGATATCATCAAGCTGCTGTTCCATATTGGCAGTGAATTCAACGTCTACTATATCAGTAAAGTTTTCAGCCATAATATCCGTTACGATAGAGCCAAGTTCGGTAGGCTTAAGCATTCTTCTTTCACGGGCAACATAGCCGCGGTCAAGAATTGTGCTGATAGTGGGAGCATAGGTGCTGGGACGCCCGATACCATTCTCTTCCATTGTTTTGATGAGTGCCGCTTCACTGTAGCGTGCAGGAGGTTCTGTGAAATGCTGTTCATCAACAAGCTCTGAAAGGGTAAGCTCCATTCCCTTTTCCAGTGCAGGAAGCTTCTTTATTTCCTTTTCCTCGTTTTCCTCACTGCCATCTACATACACTGCGCGGTAGCCTGCAAAGGAAAGTGTTTTTGCACTTGCCTTAAAGGTAGCACCGCCAGCTTCAAATTCAGCGTTCATTGTATTATAGACTGCGTTTGCCATCTGGCTTGCAATAAAACGCTCCCAGATAAGCTTATAAATCTTATAAAGGTCGGCACTTACTGCGCTCTTTATTACTTCAGGCTCAATTTCGGGCACTGTGGGTCTGATTGCTTCGTGCGCGTCCTGTGCGTTTTTACCTGTTTTAAAATTGCGGGCACTCTTGGGAACAAAAGTTGCCCCGTACTTTGACGCGATTATACTGCGTGCCGCATTTTGTGCATCAGGGTTGATACGAAGCGAGTCCGTACGCATATAGGTGATAAGACCAAGCGTTCCTTTTCCAGGTATGGTAACACCTTCGTAAAGCTGCTGCGATGCAGCCATTGTTCTCTTTGATGTGAAGCCAAGCTTACGGCTTGCTTCCTGCTGAAGCGTACTCGTAGTAAAAGGAGGCGAAGGCTGCTTACTCTTGTCCTGATAAGCTACGCTCTTTACTTCGAAGGTGCTATCCTTAACTTTTTCTTTGATAGCTTCTGTTTCGCTACTACTTGTAAGCTCCTTTTTCTTTCCGTTTACACCATAGAAACGTGCATTTATAGCTTTCTTCTCGCCTTTTGCTAAAAGAGAGGCGGTAAGTGTCCAATATTCTTTTGGCTTAAATTCATTGATTTCGCGCTCGCGGTCAACAACAAGCTTTGTTGCAACTGACTGCACACGACCTGCGCTTAATCCCTTTTTCACCTTTTTCCAAAGGATAGGACTAAGCTTGTAACCAACGATTCTATCAAGCACTCGGCGTGCCTGCTGTGCATCTACGAGCTTGCCGTCAATGGGACGCGCTGCTTTAAGAGATGCCACTACTGCAGACTTTGTAACCTCGTTAAAGGTAATTCTGCAGGCCTTTTTACTATCAATTTCAAGTATGTTTGCCAGATGCCAGCTGATTGCCTCACCCTCACGGTCAGGGTCAGTTGCGAGATATATTTTATCGGCAGTCTTTGCTGCCTTTTTAAGCTTTGCCATAAGGTCGCCCTTGCCGCGGATAGTAATGTACTTGGGCTCATAACCATTTTCCACATCTATACCAAGCTGGCTCTTGGGAAGGTCTCTCATATGCCCCATAGAGGCAATTACTGTATAATTTTTGCCAAGGTATTTATTTATTGTTTTTGCCTTTGCCGGTGACTCAACTATTACGAGATAGCTTGCCATTAGCATCCCCTCCTGCAGTAATAACATATTTTTTGCCAGAGCCTTTTTTAATTATGCCCTTTATTTCCATCATTCCGAGCAGCGCAGTAAGTCTCTGCGGCTCGAACGAGATTTTTTCCTCAATTAAATTTTGTGTCTCTGCCCCGTTTTCAATTAAGTCCACAATTTCTTTTTCATATTCTGAAAGATTCATTTCTTTTCGGGGAGCTTCTTTTCTTATTTCTTCTTTTATTTCTGGGATTTCTTCCCAATCTTCTTTTTCATTTTCTCTTACGAAAAAGTCGGGCTCAATCGCAACAAGCTCATCAACAACATCCATTGGCGAAATAAGGATATTAGCGCCGTCGCGGATAAGCTCATTAGTCCCCTGGCTTAATGCATCGTCCATATTCCCTGGAACTGCGAAAACGCTCACACCCATATCAAGTGCTCTTGACGCGGTGATAAGCGAGCCGCTTCTGTGTGCGGCGCGCACAACTACGAGTGCCGTGGAAAGCGCAGCTATAATTCTATTTCTCTGCGGAAAATTATTCGGAAGAGCTTCCATGGAAAATGGAAACTCGCTTATAACTGCTCCGCCCGATTCTGCTATGCTTTTGAAAAGCTTTTTGTTTTCTGGAGGATAGCACACATCAAGACCGCTCCCGAGTACTGCAACGGTGGGCGCTTTGGTACGAAGCGCTCCTCTGTGAGCACCGCTGTCGACACCTCTTGCACCGCCTGATATTATTCCTGCACCCGTCTGTCCTATTTCAAGGGCAATGTTTTCTGCCATTCGTATTCCGTACATATCGCTTTTGCGGGCACCTACCAACCCTGCAAAAACTGTGTCACCAAGAATTTTTGCATTTCCCTGCACAAATAATACTGCAGGGGGCCTTCCTATATTCTTAAGCTTTTCGGGATAGAGCTCGTCTATGTAAGTTACTATGGTGCAACCCTTTTCTATTGCACGGTCATAGTTTTTCTTTGCTTCTTTATACTCTTCGCTTTCGAAATCAATAGTAGTTTCATCAAAGAGGTCATCGCGCAAGGAAAGCTCCAAAAGCTTTTTGCGGGTATTTGAAACCGACCAAGATTTAATCATCCATATTAGCTTCTTGTCCACAATACGCACCCCTTTTCACAAGCACACGAAAACCAAGCCTCGCATACCTTAAAGTCACTATACTAACTTACACTAAAACTTTGCTTTTGTAAAGAGTAAATTTATTTTTTTGCATTTTGTCGGTAGTGCTCATACATCATAACTGCCCCTGCCACTGCGGCGTTGAGGCTTTCAGCATCAGAGTGCATAGGGATTTTTACGGTAGTGTCACAAAGCGAAAGCGTTTCTTCCTCTACGCCATTTCCTTCATTTCCTATTATAATAAGAGTTTTTCCCGAAAGGTCAGCTTCATAGAGGTCAATAGATGTATCTGTGAGCGCTCCTGCTACAATACTATACCCATTTTGCCTGAAATATTCTACTGTGGCTTTGCTCTCTTCATTCTGCGCAACGGGAATTGAAAATATACCCGACATTGTCGCGCGCACAATTTTGGGATTATAAAGGTCACAACACCCTTTTGTGAGAACTACGCCACCACAAAAAGACGCGTGCGCAGTCCTTATAACTGTGCCGATATTACCAGGGTCCTGAAGCTTTTCGCACATAATTACGCAGTCACCCCCGCGAGAGAGGATATCTTTAAGAGAAGCCTTTTTTATAGGGCAAAGGGCTATTACCCCCTGCGGAGTAACAGTTTCTGCTATTTCGTCAAAAAGCTTCGGTGCAAGAGTGTAGACAGGCGAATCTACATTAAAATCTATGCTCGTCCCATCCTTTAATAATACGCACTCAAAATGAGCGCCTTTTTTCATTGCATCACAAACAGAGCGCATACCCTCTATAAGAAACATATTTTTCTCGGTGCGCCCTTTTGAAGTTTTGAGTAGTTTTGCCGTCTTAAAAATTCTGTTTTCGCGACTTGTTATAATCATATAAACCCCGCTGAATTTTTTCTTTTAAAAACCGTTTCCGAAAAATTTATCGGAAACGGTTTAAAAATCAAATATTAAAGAGCCTTCTTTGCAGTTTCTACAAGCTGTGCAAATGCCTGAGCATCATTGATTGCGATTTCAGAAAGCATCTTTCTGTTGATTTCGATATTAGCCTTCTTAAGACCGTTCATGAAACGTGAATAGTTAATATCGTTCATCTTACATGCTGCGCTGATTCTTGTGATCCAGAGAGAACGGAAATCTCTCTTCTTAAGCTTTCTGCCAACATAAGCGTATGAAAGAGACTTCATAACCGCCTGGTTAGCAACTCTGTAAAGCTTGGACTTGCCACCTCTGTAGCCTTTAGCAAGCTTTAATATTTTTTTATGTCTTTTTCTGGTGCTGAGTGCACCCTTAACTCGAGCCATTTTATAGTCCTCCTACTTCTTATTTATAAGGTATAAGTTTCTTAATAACTTTTGCGTTTGTTACGTCAGCGAGTGCGCCCTTTCTGAGTCTTCTCTTTCTCTTGGTGTCCTTCTTTGTAAGAATGTGACTCTTAAACGCTTTTGCTCTCTTTACCTTACCTGATTTTGTAAGACTGAAACGCTTTGCAGCGGCTCTGTGTGTCTTTATTTTAGGCATAATATCTCTCCTCTCAAATGTGTATATATCTAAACTTTCCTATGGAAGTTTGATAATCAGTTCTTGGGCGAAATTGTAATCGCCATGTTCTTACCCTCAAGCTTGGGCTTCTTGTCAACTGTGCCGAATTCCTCGGTGCCCTTTACAAAGCGGTCAAGGATTTCTTCACCGATAGCTGTGTGATGAATTTCACGTCCGCGGAAACGAACACTTACCTTAACTTTATCACCGCTCTTAAGGAACTTGCACGCATTTTTAAGCTTTGTCTCAAAATCGTGAACGTCAATTGAAGGGGAAAGGCGAACTTCCTTAAGGTTAACAACCTTCTGATTTTTACGGTTCTCCTTTTCTTTTTTAGCAAGCTCAAAACGATATTTACCGTAGTCCATAATTTTGCATACGGGGGGATTTGCGTTCGGGGATATCTTTACGAGGTCAAGATTTTTCTTATTTGCAACCTCAAGAGCATCTGCTGAAGACATAATGCCAAGCTGACTGCCGTCGCTATCGATTACACGCACCTCTTTATCCCTGATTTCTTCATTAATCATCATTTCCTTGCTAATGGAAAACACCTCCAAAAATAGCTGATGCCTGCCCAACAAAAAAGCGGCAGGAGAACCTACCGCTACATAATACAAGCATAATAAAAAAGCTTATCTTATTGACCGTACCAAGTGATCCTGCACGGTGAGAAGCGGTAACTTCTACTTCATTGCTACGCTATTGTAACACGTCTAAAAGCGTTTGTCAACAGTTTTTTTGGTTTTATTATAAAACATTTCCCTCGCTGTCAAAAAGCGGAAGTTTTTCAAGGAAGATTATATCGTCGCGGTCTGCCGCGTCACCTTCGGCAAGGACTGCTGCTTTGCCGATAATGTTTCCGCCTGCTGCTTCCACAAGCTTTTCAAGGGAAAGGAGAGATTCTCCTGTGCTTATAACATCGTCAACAATAAGAACTCTCTTTCCTTTTATCTTTTCCACATCATCTTCTCCGAGATAGAGCTTCTGCTCTCCGTGTGTGGTAATGGAGTTTACGCTGACCTCAAGAGTTTCTCCCATATATACCTTCTGCTTTTTGCGAGCGATAACATAGTCGTTCACTCCGCTCTGGCGTGCCATCTCGTGAATAAGAGGGATGCTCTTTGCCTCTGCAGTAACCATAATGTCGTGTTCGGGTACTTTTTTAATAAGTTCTCCTGCGCAGGCAACGGTCAGTTCAACATCTCCGAAAACAATGAATGCCGCAATAGTTAACTTATCATTTACGGGGAACATCGGCAGTTCTCTGGGGAGCCCCGCTATATTCATCTTGTATGCTTTTTTCATTTTCATCAACCTCTTTTTTCGAGTTTTTATTCCCTTTTTTCCTTATTTTATATACAATCACCGCCGCAATTAAAATCACGATTGCAATTGCAAGCAACATCAGAAGAACAAATATGACTGCGATATTTGACTTATCCGTATGTGATTTCTTTATCCATCCCATCTGGCCATCAATTTCCGTAAGAAACCACTTGTTTTTGCCTGAAGTTACAGTTCTTATAACTTCAAAATGCCTTCCCTCGGAAATTACTGCAAGTATTTCACTTCCGCCGATAACACTTCCTGTCGGGAGGCTCATAAGCTCTGTTTCGCGGTTTGTAACAAAAAACTTTATCTTTTTGTCGGGGTACTGCTCTATTGCTTCTTCGTATGCTGCGCTCTGCGGAATATCACTCGCCCAGCCTGCCGCATAGTCAGAATACACATATTTGAAACCATCTTTTTCCGCCAGAATTTTTATTTGCGCTGTTTCGGGGATAAAGGAATGCTCTGCTTTGGAATCGGGAGACGAATAAAGCTTTATTCCCCTGCCCCCCGGGGTTACTGCAAAGGCGGTTTCTGAAGAGGTGTAAATATTTATTGCGTCGTGCTCACCTGTAATTTCAGATACGCTTACGCTCTCGGGAGGAAGCCAGCCAAGCTGACCGTCACAATTAACAAGACTCCATCCGGAGAGTGTTGAGCGCAGAACATACACGCTGTCGCCCTTTTTTAAAGTTCCCACCACGCTTGGCACATCTTTGGGATTTTCAGAGGGGACGCTGTAGGCATTCACAGACTCCTCATCATTCTGCGGCGATACAATATATTCTGCATTCACTTTTACGCCCGCGTTTGACTGCGCGTTAGAAAGCGACTGCGTTGTGTATTTGAGGTCTATATAACCATTTATTCCGTCGTAGGATACATATCCGTATTTTCCGTGCTTTTCCCTTACAGTAAGCTTTATGCAATCTGGAATTACCGCAGCGAGATTTCTTGCATTTTTATCTGAAAAGAGTTTTACTCCTTCACCTTTTTCGGAAAGCGTATAAACATAGTAAATGCCATACATATCCGCTTCATTCTGCGTGTCGTAGGACACGACATCTTTCATCTTTATCCAGGCGTATTTTCCGTGCATTGATACAAGTCCCCAGCCTGAAGGAGTCTGTCTTGTTATCTTAAGAATAGTCTGATTCGGGACAGTGTACTTTTCTTCACTTCCTAAAAGAGCATCTTCAGAAGGGACATCGTAAAGAGTTGCCTTTCCGCTTTTAGTATTGACCTGCACACTCTTTGCCATATCGTTTCCGGTTGCTTCTGCCGCCTTGGAATAGGAAGCTCTTGTGAAGCTGAGGTTTATCCAGCCTGTCTTATTATTAAACTCAACAAGTCCCCATGTGCGCTCTGTGTCTATAATCTTAAGCTTTGAACAGGCAGGGATTTTCGTTATGAGAAGGCTATCCTCATCGGGAGATATGTAAAGAGAAATCTCTCCCTCAAGAGATGCGCTATAGACGCTGTCTGCCGCCTGTGCCGCTGTGCAAAAAAGGAAAAGCGACATAATAATTATTATAAAAATTGACAATTTCTTCATAAGTAAGCTCCTTTCAGGTATTAAAATACCTGATTGTTATTCTGCCTGCATTATTTTACAACATTCGCCCACAAATGTCAATACAACCGAAAAGCAAAAATAAGGTGCTGCGGGAAGCTCCCGCAACACCTTTTATTATTTGTTTTCAAGATATTCATTAAGCTTTGCTACAAGAGCATCTGCATCCGCACCATGTACTGCACAAGCCTCTGCAATTGATTCACCGCTTGCAGATGGGCAACCAAGGCAATGCATTCCTATCTCAAGGAAAAACGGAGCTGTGCCCTTATCCATTGTGAGAACATCAAGAATAATAGTGTCTTTTGTTACTTTAGCCATGAAAAACACCTCCTTGCAAATTATTATATAACACCGCGAAGATTTTTACAACATATTTTTTTCGTGGAAAATAAAAAATCCGCACACGAATGTGTACGGATTTTGGAGCGGAAGACGAGATTCGAACTCGCGACGTTCACCTTGGCAAGGTGACGCTCTACCACTGAGCCACTCCCGCATATCTTAAGTAAGTGATAGTATAGCATACAAAAATGGGTTTGTAAAGACCTTTTTATAAATTTTTTCTTATTTTTTAGTTTTTTTGCTTGAAAAAAAAGGATTTCCTTCCTCTGTGTCGAAAAAGTAAATAAAGGAAAATTTTCTTTCCTATTTTCTATAGAGAGGGTTTCATGATGGCAGCTTTTTTCCCCGAAGAGCTTGTAAATGAAGTTATACAAGCAAATGACATTGAGGATATTGTTTCGGGTTATGTCAGACTTAAGCGGTCAGGCAGCAGTTTTATGGGCTGTTGTCCGTTCCACCGCGAGAAGACTCCCTCCTTTCACGTCAGCGCGGACAAGCAGCTTTATCACTGCTTCGGTTGCGGCGCAGGCGGTAGTGTAATTCAGTTTATTATGAACGCGGAGGGGCTTGATTTTCCCGATGCGCTTCGCTTCCTTGCTGAAAAAAGCGGAATAAGACTTCCCGAAAACGAGCAGGACAAGGGAGACGAAAGATATAAAAGAAAGCAAAGAATGTATGAAATGAATAAGGATGCGGCACGCTATTTCAGAGAGTGCCTTTTATCTCCCGACGGACAAGCCGCGCAGGATTATCTCAAGAAGCGTCAGCTCGGCGGGAAAACGATTGCCGCATTTGGTCTTGGCTTTGCTCCCAAAGGATGGGACGGAATCTTAAAGCATCTTCGCTCCAAAGGGTACGACCGCTCTTTAATAGTCGAAAGCGGACTTTGTACTATGAATGACAAAGGGCACGTATATGACAGATTTCGTGAGAGAGTGATGTTCCCCATATTTGATGTGCGAGGGAATATCACCGGTTTTACGGGAAGAATACTTTCGGGAGACGGCGCAAAATATATGAACTCACCCGAGAGCATCGTATTTGATAAGGGCAAAAATCTTTACGGATTGAACCTTGCTAAAAAAAGTTCCCGAGGTTACTATATATTAGTTGAGGGTAATATGGACGTGATTTCCTTGCATCAGGCAGGGATTGATGCGGCAGTTGCCGCCTGCGGAACGGCGTTTACAAGAGAGCAGGCAAGGCTCATTTCAAAAAGCACGGTTTACCTTTGTTTTGACGGTGACGGTGCAGGTCAGAAGGCTCTTGACAGAGCCGCCGAGATTTTCAGGGAATTTGATACGAAGCTTAAGGTTATCGAGCTTCGTGATGTGAAAGACCCTGATGACTTTATCAAAAAGTATGGCTCGGAAGAATTTGAAAAAGCAATATCGAAAGCAAAGACGCTGATGGAATATAAAATGGATATGCTCCTTCGGGGCGTTGACCTTAATGACACTTCGCAAAAGCTGGAGATGCTTCAAGGGGCTGCAAAGCTTCTTTCTACCATATCAAACGCAGTCGAGCGCGAGGTATATATAACACGGCTTTCAGCAAAGACGGGCATAAGCGCCGACGCTATAAACAGCGAAGCAAAAAAGGCATCAAGAAAGAACGAGCGCAAGGAGGTTTCCTCCGAGCTTCGCAAGGCAGTTGGCGAGCAGGTCGGCGAAATAAGAAAGAAAAACAAAAGGCGCACGGTCGCCGAGGCGGGATTTCTCTCAATGCTTACCGAAAGCGCAAAAATATATTCGCAGTTTGAGGGCAGATTCACAGAGGAAAGCTTCAGCGAAGAAGTACATAAAAAGATTTTCAATCACATCGTTACATATTACAATGAAAAGCCAAGCGTTTTGTGTCAGGACTTTCTTATGAACGCACTAAAGGAGCATGAAAAAGAGCTTTCAAATGTGCTGATGAGTGCACTTAATGTATCCGACAAGGCTCGCGCCGCAGAGGATTTTGCACAGGTGATTGAAAGTGAAATCTGGAACGAAAAAATACAAAAGGCGCAGGCGGAGGGTGACCTGCGACTTATAAGCGAGCTACTAAAATCGAAGAAGAAATAGTGAAAGGGAAGATAAATATGAGCGAAGCAGAAAACAAAAAAACCGTGAACATTGTAAAAGAGCTTATCGAAAAAGGAAAGCAAAAGGGTGTACTATCAGAGCAGGAAATCGAAGACGCTCTCTCCGAGCTTGAGCTTGATGCAGAGCAGATTGAAAAAATCCACGATAACATAGAGGATATGGGAATTGATATCGTGGGCGGAGACATCGACAAGGAAATCAAGACAATGGAAATTTCCGAAGAGGACCTCGAGGACCTTTCCGTTCCCGATGGAATTAACGTTGATGACCATGTAAGAATGTATCTTAAGGAAATCGGTAAGGTTCCGCTTCTGTCACCCGAAGAAGAAATAGAATATGCAAGACGTATGAGCGAGGGCGACGAGGAAGCAAAGAGAAAGCTTACAGAGGCAAACCTTCGTCTTGTTGTAAGTATTGCAAAGCGTTATGTGGGACGCGGTATGCTTTTCCTTGACCTTATTCAGGAGGGTAACCTCGGTCTTATCAAGGCTGTTGAAAAGTTTGACTATGTAAAAGGCTTTAAGTTTTCTACTTACGCTACATGGTGGATAAGACAGGCTATCACCCGTGCGATAGCTGATCAGGCGAGAACTATCCGTATCCCCGTTCATATGGTTGAAACAATAAATAAGCTTATCCGCGTTTCCAGACAGCTTCTTCAGGAATTAGGCCGCGAGCCTTCTCCCGAGGAAATTGCAAAGGAAATGGGTATGTGCCTTGAAAAAGTACGCGAGATTATGAAGATTGCACAGGAGCCTGTATCTCTTGAAACACCTATCGGCGAGGAAGAGGACAGCCATCTTGGAGATTTCATCCCTGATGATGACGCTCCCGCACCCAGCGAAGCGGCTTCCTTTATGCTTCTTAAGGAGCAGCTTATGGATGTACTCAACACGCTCACTCCCCGTGAAGAAAAGGTGCTTCGTCTCCGCTTCGGTCTTGAAGACGGAAGACCCAGAACACTTGAAGAAGTTGGAGGCGTATTCGACGTAACCCGTGAAAGAATCCGCCAGATTGAAGCAAAGGCTCTCCGCAAGCTTCGTCACCCCAGCAGAAGCAAAAAATTAAAGGATTTCCTGGAATAAAAAGATTAAGGGCTATCGCAAATGCGATAGCCTTTTTATTATCCGAAATCATGACAACTTCCGCAATCTATTTCGTATTTTTCCATAGCCATTGGAGTATTATCCGAACCCTGTTTTTTACGTCCTATTTTTCGGCACAACTGTG
>JAZNTQ010000022.1:0-3611 GCA_045591865.1 Clostridia bacterium | reverse complement strand
CTGGACATGCTGACTACGTTAAGAACATGATCACAGGTGCTGCTCAGATGGATGGTGCTATCCTCGTTGTATCTGCAGCTGATGGTCCTATGCCCCAGACTCGTGAGCATATCCTTCTCAGCCGTCAGGTAGGCGTTCCCTATATCGTAGTATTCATGAACAAGCGCGACCAGGTTGACGATGACGAACTTCTCGAACTCGTTGAAATGGAAATCCGTGATCTTCTCACAGAATACGAATTCCCGGGAGATGATACTCCTATCGTTTGCGGTAGTGCACTTCAGGTTCTCGAATCTACTTCTACAGATCCTAACGCTCCCGAATATGCTCCTATCGTTGAGCTTATGAACAAGGTTGACGAGTACATTCCTACTCCTCAGCGTCCCACAGATCTTCCCTTCCTTATGCCCGTCGAAGACGTATTCTCTATCACAGGTCGTGGTACAGTTGCTACAGGCCGTGTTGAAAGAGGTACACTTCTTGTTAACGAAGAAGTTGAAATCGTTGGTCTTACAGACGAAGCTCGTAAGGTTGTTGTAACAGGTATCGAAATGTTCAGAAAGCTTCTTCCTCAGGCTGAAGCTGGTGACAACATCGGTGCTCTTCTCCGTGGTGTTCAGAGAAACGAAATCGAAAGAGGTCAGGTTCTCGCTAAGCCCGGCAGCATTCATCCTCATACAAAGTTTAAGGGCGAAGTTTACGTTCTTAACAAGGATGAAGGTGGCCGTCATACACCTTTCTTCAACAACTACCGTCCCCAGTTCTACTTCAGAACAACTGACGTTACAGGCGTAATCGAACTTCCTGCAGGCACAGAAATGTGTATGCCTGGCGATAACGTAACAATCTCTGTTGAGCTTATTACACCTATCGCTATTGAAGAAGGTCTTCGTTTCGCTATCCGTGAAGGTGGTAGAACAGTTGGTTCAGGCGTTGTTTCTTCTATCGAAGCATAATTTAGCCTAAACAAATTTACAGAGTGAGCAATTTGCTCACTCTGTTTTTTATGAAAAATTTTCAAAAAGTGTAACGACTTTCGGCAAACGGTGTTATACAGTACCTTTACAAAAATAAAAGGAGGCTGTATAATGGAAACAACTGAAAGCAAAAAATGGAAAATGTGGGAGGCTATCCTAGATTTAAAAACATGTTACGATTGTCGGGAAAAGTATGGAAAAATTTATGAAATTAAAGAGAAAGTAATTCCTCCGCCACCTCTGCATTGGTTTTGTCGGTGACAGATTGTAAGACTCAGAGCAATTCTCGCGGGAAATGCTACTAAGTTAGGAGTAATGGGCGCTGATTGGTGGATAAAATATTATGGAAAATTGCCTGATTATTATGTGAGTAAAAGCCAAGCTGAAAAAGCAGGGTGGAAGCGGAAAGAAGCTAATTTAGGGAAGATTGCACCAGGAACAATGATTGGCGGGAATGTTTATAAAAACAAAAATGGACATTTGCCATCTGCCCAAGGACGAATATGGTATGAAGCCGATATAAATTATAGTACAGGATATAGAGGGAACGACCGTATAGTATATTCGAGCGATGGACTTATTTTTGTTACATATGATCACTATAAAACTTTTATGGAAATAAAATAGGAGGAAAAATATGGATAGAAACGCATTCAAAGAGATAAACGACAATCCCATAATTCTTGACTTTACAGGGTGTAAATATTTAGGAGAACTTCATAAGATTTTGAAGGAAAACTTTGGATTTCCCGACTACTATGGAGAAAATCTTGACGCCTTATGGGATTGTTTAAGCTATTATTGTACTGACGAGAATTTGAGCGTACATATAAAAGGTGTAGGTACAATGCCCGAAGAATTACAAGGATATATGACGAAGGTAATGGAAGTGTTTGATGATGTTCACGAAGAGACACTGAATATAACTTTTGAGGTGATAAACGAATAAACAGTTGGCAGCGGCGTTGTATCTTCAATCGAAGCATAATTTAGCCTGACAATTTAAAAGAGTGAGCAATTTGCTCACTCTTTTTTTGTTGAATAAAATCTGTTTTTATGATAAAATAGTCCCATAAAAACAAGGAAAAGGGTAATCAAATGAGTATTTTGAATGTTGAAAATGTGACGCACGGCTTCGGCGGTCGTGAAATTTTAGATAATGCGTCGTTTCGCCTGCTCAAGGGCGAGCATATCGGACTTGTAGGCGCCAATGGTGAGGGGAAATCTACTTTCCTTAATATCATCACGGGCAAGCTTTCTCCCGATTCGGGCAAGGTTGAGTGGTGTAAGCATATAACGACGGGTTATCTCGATCAGTATTCCACTTTGGAAAAAGGAAAGACAATCCGCGATGTGCTTCGTGATGCTTTCAAGCACCTTACCGACCTTGAAGCAGAGATGCTTGCAATCTATGAAAAAATGGCAGATGCATCTGACATCGAGGTTGCTGAAATGATGGAGGAAGTGGGAGATATTCAGGATATTCTTGATACCTCGGGCTACTACATCATAGATTCTAAAATTAGCGAATGTGCAAATGGTCTTGGGATTAATGAAATCGGTCTTGACCGTGATGTAACCGAGCTTTCGGGCGGACAGAGAGCAAAGGTGCTCCTTGCAAAGCTTCTTCTTGAAAATCCGATGATTCTCATACTGGACGAGCCTACAAATTTTCTCGATGAAAACCATATTATATGGCTCAAGAGCTTCCTCAAGGAATACGAAAACGCATTTATACTCGTATCTCACGATATTCCTTTCCTTAACGAGGTTGTAAACGTAATCTATCATATAGAAAATTGCGTGCTCACAAGATACACGGGCGATTACAATGATTTTGAACGTATGTATGCGCTTAAAAAGAGACAGATTGAGCAGGCATATAATAAGCAGCAGAAAGAGATTGCCGATTTGGAAGAATTTGTCGCAAAGAACAAGGCACGCGCCGCGACGGCAACCCTTGCAAGGTCAAGACAGCGCCAGCTCGACAAAATGGAGATTATAACTCTTGCTCCCGAAAAAGTAAAGCCCACATTCGCATTCAAAACAGCGAGAACTCCGGGCAGAGTGGTTATTGAAGCCAAAGATTTGGTGCTTGGATATGGAGAGCCTCTCACAAGCCCTATCAATCTCATTATTGAAAGAAATAAGAAGGTAGCAGTCAAGGGTACTAATGGTATAGGAAAATCCACTCTTATGAAAACACTTCTTGGCATTATTCCGCCTTATGAGGGAAGCGTTAGCCTAGACCAGTTTGTGCAGGAGGGATATTTCGAGCAGGAAGAAGCTACAAGTGACAAGACTGCACTTGCAGAAATATGGGATGAATACCCTTCTATGACAAATGCCGAAGTAAGAGCGGCACTTGCCAAGTGCGGACTTACCACAGAGCATATCACCTCGCAGATGAAGGTGCTTTCAGGTGGTGAAAATGCTAAAGTGCGCCTTTGCAGACTGATGCTTAAGGAAATAAATCTCCTTGTACTTGATGAGCCTACAAATCATCTTGATGTTATGGCAAAAGAAGAACTTAAAAGGGCAGTGTCCGAATTCCGCGGAACAGTGCTTCTTGTAAGCCACGAGCCCGAATTCTACGAAGGCGTAGTAGACGAGGTTATAAATCTCGAAAACGTA
>JAZNTQ010000021.1:0-22419 GCA_045591865.1 Clostridia bacterium | reverse complement strand
TTTCAGCAGTACCGATAGCGGCAAGGTCACCGTCACCCTGATAAGTGAATACAAGTCGGAGGCCAAGCGGTCTTAGGAAGACAATTAAACTCACCAACTCCTTGGCTCACAGAACGACATGGCTACGATCCGACTTTGTCATACCATAGATTGCATTATTTACGAAAATTACAGTGATGTTTTCGCCACGTGCTGCACTGTGAACAGTTTCAGCAGTACCGATAGCGGCAAGGTCACCGTCACCCTGATAAGTGAATACGATATTATTCTTATCGCTTCTCTTAACGCCTGTTGCAACTGCGGGAGCACGGCCGTGTGCAGCCTGTACCATATCGCAGTTGAAATAATTATATGTAAATACGCTGCAGCCTACTGATGCAACACCGATTGTTCTGCCTGTAACGCCGAGTTCATCAAGAGCTTCTGCTACAAGGCGGTGAATGATACCGTGTGTACAACCGGGGCAATAATGGAGTGTGTTTTCTGTAAGTGCATTGGGTTTTTCAAATACTACCATTAGTTTTTACCTCCGTTCGCCTCATAAATTTTATTAAGGACATCTTCTGTTGTTGTAATCATACCGCCTGTACGGTTGCAAAGGAGAACTTCCTTCTTACAACGGATTGCAAGCTCGATATCCTCAATCATCTGACCCATTGAAAGCTCTACACTGATGAACTTATTAACTCTGTCAGCAGCTTCGTTAAGAACCTTCTTGGGGAAGGGCCAAAGTGTGATAGGACGAATCATACCAACCTTGATGCCTTCTTTTCTTGCAATGTCGATAGCGTTCTTTGAAACACGTGATGCTACGCCGAATGCTACGATACAAATTTCTGCATCGTCCATAAGATATTCTTCGTACATAGGCTCGTTTTCTTCGATTGTCTTATAACGTTCAAAACGCTCAAAGTTAAGCTTTTCAAGTGTTTCGGGCTGAATGTAGAGAGAATTTACGATATTGGGCTTTCTCTCACCCTTTGTACCTGTGAGTGCCCATGACTTGTCGTATTCATTGATTATACCCTGCTGGAGAGAAACGGGTTCCATCATCTGCCCCATTGTGCCATCGGAAAGAATCATAGCGGGCATGCGGTACTTTTCTGCAAGGTCAAAGCCCTTGAATACCATATCAACCATTTCCTGAACGCTGTTGGGAGCAAGTACGAGGAGATGGAAGTCACCGTGAGAGCCACCCTTTGTAGCCTGGAAATAGTCAGACTGTGAGGGCTGGATACCACCAAGACCGGGGCCGCCACGCTGTACGTTAATAATAAGGGCGGGAAGGTCGCAACCTGCAAGGTAGCTGATACCTTCACTCTTAAGGCTTATTCCTGGGCTTGAAGAAGAGGTCATAACTCTCTTACCTGTGGAAGCAACACCAATAACCATATTGATAGCTGCAATTTCACTTTCTGCCTGAAGGAAAACGCCGCCTTCTGTCTTGGGCATTTTCTTTGCCATATAAGCCGCAACTTCTGTCTGCGGAGTAATAGGATAACCGAAGTAGTGTCTGCAGCCTGCCATAATAGCGGCTTCAGCGAGCGCTTCGTTACCTTTCATCAAAACTTTATCAGCCATTTTTTCTTCCTCCTTACTTCTCAACTGTGATTACACAGTCGGGGCACATTGTTGCACAAAATGCACAACCGATGCACTTATCCTGCTCTACGACCTCAGCAGGATGATATCCGCGCTTATTAAGGTCATTTGAAAGAGCAACAATTTTTTTCGGGCAAGCTGTCACACAGAGACCGCAACCCTTACACAAATCCTTATCAAAGGTTACCTTTGCCATTTTATTCATTCCTTTCTGCCCAGCTTTGTCTTACATAAAGCTCAATAGGCACTAAATTTTCTATTTTGCCGGAAAGTTTTTCGTATAAATCTTTTTTGACGCATGTCATTTTTATGGGGATGCCTGCTTTTTCTGAAACTTCGTTTGCATAAGCAACAGAAGATAATATATCCTCCTCACTCGTTTCATCGCCGAGGTTTGAATCATTTACTATCGCAGTAAATTTCATATGGCACGCTTTTTCAATTTCGTGCATTATCTCAAGCGTAAGAGAGGCATTTTTAGTAAGCGGACGGAACTTATTGATTACGAAAAGAAGCTCGTAGTCTCCGTCTTCCAAGATACCGTCGCTGTAACGACCGAGTGCGAGCGCACCGCGGTCATCTCCGCCGACATCAATCACACATTTCTGTGCTTTATTATGTAGAACGCCATATGTTTCAGCAGGGAGCGCAGGTACATCAACATTACTGTTTGCATATTCCGATGAGATAAGCTTTACACCGTTTTCAGAGAGAACCCTCATAGAATCCTTCGTTCTGAAATAGGGATTGACTATATCAAGGTCGGCAATTGATACCTCTCCCCCCTGACTCTTGAGCCAGAGGGCGTAGTTTACTGCAACATTTGTTTTTCCGCTGCCATAGTGACCGCTGAAAATTGTGATACGTTTTATACTTCTACTGTCCATCCCATATCATCCTCTCGCTTACCCCACTGAATGCCTGTGAGTGTATCGTAGAGCTTCTGGCTTACTTCACCGATTTCGTTATTGTTGATAACCATTACATCATCAACATAGCGAAGCTTACCAACGGGAGAAATAACTGCCGCTGTACCTGTACCGAAGCACTCCTCAAGCTTGCCTTCCTTCTGTGCTGCGATAAGCTCTTCTGCACTGATGCGGCGCTCTTCAACCTCGTAGCCCATCTTTTTGCAAAGCTGGATTACACTATTTCTTGTAACACCGGGGAGGATGCTTCCGTTAAGCATAGGAGTAACGATTTTTCCGTCAATCTTGAAGAAGATGTTCATAGCGCCAACTTCTTCGATGTATTTTCTTTCAACACCGTCAAGCCAGAGTACCTGTGAATAACCGTCGTCGTGTGCCTTAACCTGTGCGATAAGGCTTGCTGCGTAGTTACCGCCAGTCTTTGCAAAGCCCATACCACCCTTTACAGCTCTTACATATTCATCCTCAATCCAGATGCCTACGGGAGCAAGACCGCTTTCGTAATACGCACCGCTGGGAGCGAGAATGATGATGAACTTATATGTCTTTGAGGGAGCAACGCCAAGGAACTCGTCTGTTGCGATGATGAAGGGACGAATGTAGAGAGATGTTCCGTCTTCTGTGGGAATCCAGTCCTCATCAACTTTTACAATTGCTTTTACAGCTTCTACGAAATCCTCAACGGGAAGCTGCGGAATGCAAAGACGGTCGTTAGTGTCATTTGTTCTCTTCGCGTTCATATCGGGGCGGAAAAGACGAACCTTTCCGTCAACACCCTTGTACGCCTTGAGTCCTTCAAACATTTCCTGACCGTAGTGGAATACCATTGCAGCAGGTGACATTACAAGGTCCTGGAAGGGAACGATTCTGGCATCGTGCCAGCCCTTGCCCTCGGTGTAATCCATTACAAACATATGGTCTGTAAAGATTTTACCAAAGCCGAGCTTTTCGCCTTTTGCGGGTTTCTGTTTGGGGGTGGTGGTTTTCTCAATTGTGATATTAAGCATATATAAAACTTCCTTTCTTCAATTCTAATACTATTTTTTAAGACCAAGGCGCTCAACTGATTCTTCGCGCATCTTGTACTTTAAGATTTTGCCTGCGGCATTCATTGGAAATTCTTTCGTGAAGATAAAATAGCGTGGTACTTTGTGACGCGCGATTGACGCGTAGCCGTAGTTTTTCATCTCTTCCTCGCTTGATTCTTCTCCCTTATGAAGAATAATCCAGGCGCAACATTCTTCGCCATATCTTTCATCGGGCACGCCGACTACCTGAACATCGCGCACCTTGGGATTTGTAAGATAGAATTCTTCAATTTCGCGCGGATAAAGGTTTTCGCCACCGCGGATAATCATATCCTTGAGACGTCCTGTTACCTTGAAGTATCCGTCAGGGGTGCGGCAGCAGATATCTCCTGAATGAAGCCATCCGTCTTTATCAATAGTCTGCGCGGTTGCCTCGGGCATCTTGTAGTAGCCCTTCATTATATTAAAGCCGCGTGCAACAAATTCTCCGCTTTCGCCATCTGGAAGTTCTTCGCCTGTCTCGGGGTCAATGATTCTGCATTCTACTCCCGGGAATGCACTTCCAACGGTTTCAACTCTGTGGTCAAGGTCTTCGTTAACCTCGCCCATTGTACAGCCGGGGGACGCTTCTGTCTGACCGTAAACTGAAATGATTTCTTTCATATTCATCTCATCCGCTGCACGGCGCATAAGGTCTGCAGGACAGTTAGCACCTGCCATAATACCTGTGCGGATGTATGAGAAATCTGTTTTAGCAAAATCAGGATGATTGAACATTGCTATAAACATCGTCGGTACACCATTAAAGCACGTTATATGCTCGTCATTCACGCACGCAAGAGAGCTCTTGGGCGAGAAATAGGGCATCGGGTAAAGCGTACCTCCGTGAGTCATAGTTGATGTCATTGAAAGCACCATGCCAAAGCAGTGGAACATTGGTACCTGAATCATCATACGGTCGGCGGTTGAAAGGTCCATTCTGTCTCCGATTGTTTTACCATTATTTACGATATTTCTATGAGTAAGCATTACGCCCTTGGGGAAACCCGTTGTTCCCGAAGTGTACTGCATATTACATACATCGTCAGGCTTTACGAGCGAAGCTCTGCGGCGTACCTCTTCCTGCGGAACAAGTGTGCTTCTTTCGAGCATTTTCTCCCATGTGAGGCAGCCGTCCATCTCGAAGCCGACTGTTACAACATTACGAAGGAAGGGAAGCTTTTTGGAATAGAGTGCGTCGCCTGCGTTCATACTCTTAAGTTCGGGGCAAAGCTCCTCAATTATTTCCCTATAGTTAATATCCTTGCAATCCTCAATCATAATGAGTGTGTGAGTATCAGACTGCCTTAAGAGATATTCTATTTCGTGGATTTTGTAAGCTGTGTTAACTGTTACAAGAACTGCACCGATTTTCGTGGTTGCCCAGAAGGTGATGAACCACGCGGGGATATTTGTTGCCCATACCGCAACGTGGTCGCCTGCCTTTACGCCAAGTGAGATAAGTGCCGCTGCACATTCATCAACATCTCGGCGGAACTGCGAATATGTTCTGGTGTAGTCAAGCGTTGTGTACTTAAACGCATACTGGTCGGGATACTTTTGTGCCATTGTGTCAAGCACATCAGAGAAAGTAAGGTCAATTACGTCATACTTTTTCCAGACGAAGGTTCCCGTCTTGTCGCGGTTATAGTAGAGCTTATCGTATTCCATCTTTTCACGCGAAAGGTTACCGATGTAGTTTGCAAAATGGGTAAGCACGATATCTGCATCGTTTACTTCCTCATTCCACGCTACGCAGATGTAACCGTCATAATTAAGTGAAGAAAGAGCATTAATAAAGCTTTCCACGGGGAGAATTCCCTCGCCGATAAGAACCGTCTTACCGTCTTTCATATCGCCCATACGCGCATATCTTATGTACGCACCGAGCGACTTAATTGTTGTTTCTGCGCTTTCTCCTGCCTTGAAGTAGGTCTGTCTCATATTCCAGGATGCGCCGATTACTGCAGATGAAAAGAAATTGATGATATCAATTACATTTTCAGTCTCTGCAAGGTAGCCTGCAGTTTCAAAAAGAATCTGGATATCCGCTTCTTCTGCACGCTTTATAGCTCTGCCGAGCTTCTCTGAAAGAACCTCTTTTGAGGTCTTAACCTCATTGCGAATAATAATTCTTTCGATACCTGCGCTACGTGCCATATCTACATATTTTAAGATTTCATCGCCGTTTGCCTCATCTGTCTCGATACTGTAAGGGTACACAAGAGCAGTTACATTAAGTCCGCGGTTTACAAGCTTGCGCTTGGAATCGGGTACTCGGTCAGAGCGAAGAATACTGTCGTGGTGCTGCTTTCTCTCCTGCACTGCATCATATATCTCAAAGCCTGCATATCCGTAGTCATAAGCAAACTTACACATATCGAGGAAAGAAGCACGGCTGACGTGCTTTGTTGAAAATGCGATTTTCATTTTATTCCTCCTCGAATACTATTTTGTTGAGTGCATTTATATATGCTCTTATACTTGCTGCTACGATATCTGTTGAAATACCGTTGCCGCTGTAAAGCTTGCCATTGTTGCGAAGTCTTACGATAGCACTACCGAGAGCTTCTTTTCCGTCGGTCACTGCCTGAATCTGGAAATCATCAAGCTCATAGTGGAAGCCGATGCTCTGCTCAATAGCACGGAACACCGAGTCAATAGGACCGTCGCCTGTGCTTACGCCAGAGAGAATTTCATCTCCCTGACGAAGTGTAATCTGCGACATAGCGCCTGTAAGATTTGAACAATTTGTGGTGTAGCTTTCAATGTGGTATTTTGAAGGTGCCTGCATAGCATAGCTTGCTATAAGCGCCTCAAGTTCCTTTGCTCCTACGCTACCCTTTCTTTCGCATACCTGTGAAAGAGCCTTGTGCACATTTCCGTTGTCCTCATCTGAAAGGTCGTAGCCTAAAAGTCTTGCCGCGTAGGCAACATCTGAAAGAGTGCTGTCAGAATCAAGAAGAATCTTATTCTTTTCGCTTACTGAAGCAGTCGCAAAGGTTTCGTGATTTATTTTAGAAAGCATTTCCTCTATGCTTGCATATATCTTTGTGTTGTCAAGTCCGATTTCAATACCCATCTGTGCTCCTCTTGCCTTGATTACAGAGGAGAGAGCGCTCATTGAAAGAGCACTACCTTCAGGCATACTGCACTTGAGTCCGTCTGCGCCTGCAGAGATCGCTGCTACTGCGCAAGCTGTTGTCATACCGATTTCACTTGTGAGCTGAACATAAACGGGAACGCTTACTGCTTCCTTAACCTTTTTAACAAGAGCTGCAATTTCCTCGGGAAGTGAAATTCCTGCATCGTCACAAATAGTAACGATACCTGCACCATTTGCTACCGCCTCTTTCACTGCCGCTATGAGGAAATCCTCGTCGGCACGAGTTGCATCAAGAGCAGAAAATTCAACATCTTTGCAAAGCTCTTTCGCCTTCTTTGTGAGAGATGCAATTTTTGAAAGCATCTTGTCTGTCTTTACGTGGTATATGTACTCCATCTGCACAGTAGATACGGGAAGCTCTATCTGAAGACGAGGGCTCTGCGCCTCTTTCACGCTTTCCCACGCGTTTTCACAATCCTCATCACAAAAGCCAACGGGGATTGCAACTGTGCTTTTCTTCACATTCTGCGAGATAGTCTTGTTAATAATCGTATCTTCTCTGAAATTTTTTATGGGAGCTAGTTCAATGGCATCAGCACCTAATGTATCTGCACATGCAGCAATAGCAGTCTTTTCTCTGAACAGTAGAGAAACACCGCGGTCCTGCGACAGCTTTTTAAGTGTAATGTCTGTGATTTCGATTTTTCTCATAACTAATACTCCTCTTGATAATTTTTATATTTTGCAAGGTCAATAAACAAAAAGACCTGCGGCACCACTTGCCGCAGGTCATAAATCGCATAATATAAAATACACGTTTCTTTACCTGACTCACACACGACAAATAGCGCTATTCTTACCGAGCTTTGTAATTGCTAGAATAATAATAGCGATAATGAGAAGTATGTAAGCTATAAAGAAAGCTAATGTACTCATATCTGTAACCTCACATTTTCTTTTGCATTAGTATAATAGAAACCAAAGCTCAAGTCAATATTTTTTTGTTTGTTGATAATTTTCGTTATGTTTTTACTCTTTAAGAAGCAAAATTACATAAATTCAATTATCGTTTTCATTTCCTCTTTCGCATCTGTAACAGAAGCGATAAGCTGGGAATTCTTTTTCTCCTGATTGGGACAGGTATTTATTGTGGCAAGTGCATTGTACACGCACGCATCAAAAAGCTCCTGCATTTCTCCCACGCTCTTCTTTTTTGAAAGCTCCTCTTTAAGCTCTTTAAGAAGCCCAAGTCCTTTTTCCTCATTAAAGTTAAGCTCAATAATTATTTTTTCTGCCTTTTCCACATAGGATAAAAGCAAATCTTTTGCATTTACCATAATTACATTTTTCCTTCAAGCTTCTTAATACGCCTTATATCTTCTCCCAGAAATTCAAGCATTGAAAAGCCACCTGTAATTCTTGAAGCAATTCGCTCATTATAAGTATTCTGAAGCATATTTCGATTAAGATTAGTAGATATAATCATTTTTTTGCCCGAGTTAAGACGGGTATTTATAATTCTGAAAAGCTCGGCACAGGTAAACTGTGTTACAAACTCGCTGCCGAGGTCATCAAGTATCAAAAGCTCGCATTCACCGAGTTTCTTCACAATATACTGCGCACTGTCTTCAACTTGTCTTCCAAAGTGCATATCCTCAAGTATCGGAAAAAGTGCATTGGAGCTTATGTAAAGAACATCTCTCCCCTCTTTTATAAGTTCGTTTGCGATAGCCGATGAAAGGAATGTCTTTCCAAGGCCGCAGCTTCCGCAGAAAAGAAGATTTTCCTTTGTGGTATCAAAATTCTCCACAAAAGCTCTGCATTCTGCCACAATTGCCTGCATATTCTCGCGCGGTGAGCACCCGTATTCTTCTACATATTCATCGCTGTAATAAGAAATTCTGAAATTTTCAAAGGTGTGCCCTGCAAGGTTCTCCGAAAGGTTTGCCTCGCGAAGCGCAATCTGCGTGATTTCACTTTGCAGGCACGAGCAAAGCTTACCTTCGATAAATCCGCTATCTTCACACTTTGTGCAATAAGGTGGCACATCAAGATAATCCTTCTCAAAACCTGCCTCGCAAAGAAGACGGTCACGCTCTTTTATGAATGCTTTATTTTCAGCAATAATTGAGCTTGTTGCTTTTTCGCTGTCACACTCGCCGCTTGCGATGAGGTTAAGCATTCTGATTCCGTAGCGGTCAAGCTGTTTTTCTATTTCTTCTATTTTAGGAGCTATAGAAAAAACCTCTCGTCTGCGCCTCTCGTTTTCACGGCGGCGGTTTTCTTTTCGCTCATCTATAATTGCGGCTGCTTTTTCGTACATTCCCTTCAAAGAAGGTCACCCTCTCACTTTTTTTGTTTCTCAAGTCGCAGTTTACGCTCAAGTGCCGCCATATCATCAAGCTGGTATCCGCTATTCTTCCCTTTTTCTTTTTTAATCGGAGCGGATTCCTTTTCGGCAATCTGCGAAACTGTTTTGATGCCCTTTTCATTCCACGATTTCAGTATGGAGTTCATATAAGGCATTGAGATTTTTCCTGTATTTGAAACTGTTCTTTCATATGCGTTTCTTATCATAGCTTCCGACATGGAAAACTCGCTTACCCAATGTGATATGTAATTTTTCTCGGTTTGTGAAAGCTCACGCTCAAGACCGAAAATCTTTTTGCACTTTTTCACCATATTCATTTCTTTGGTAAGGCGGTTTAACACCTTGGTTGCTTCGCGCAGAGTTGTTATCCCCTGCTCGTTCCATCCCTGGGCAACTTTTTCTATGTAGGAGAAGCTCGTTTTATCAAGAGTTACACAGTACTCTAAAAGAACAAGCACCATTTCCTGCGACATAGAATATTCCTGCATAAAGGTATAAAGCGATGTAACCTCTCTTTGTGAAAGGGGTTTCTTCAGAAGCTGCTCTGCCATATTGACAGTTTCCTTCATTTTTGGGTTTACTCCCATCGCTTTGGAAATTTCTTTCATCGAAGAATTTTTTGAAGGAATCTCCTTCTCATTTTCCTTCGCAAGAGTTTCTTTAGTCTTTTCAACGGGAATCGGATCAAAAACCAAAACGCCTTTTCCCTCGCTGTGAACAAGACCTGCTTTTTTCCAGTAACGCCACGCCTTGCTGACGTCTGTCTCCAGGATGTCAAGGGCCTGCGCAATCATCTCATTAGTGATATCTTCCTCGCCCTCGTAACACTTGGCAAGACCATAAAGATAGACCTTTACATAGGTAGCATTCGCACTCAACATATATTTATTTATAAATTCCAATGGAAGCGGAACTGACTTACTAAAATGCACGAAGCTTGCCATGTGATTTCCTCCCGTGTGATTATTTTTTTACAGATAGAGTCATTATATCACACTTTTTTCAAAATGTACAGTATTTTTCCGTCAAAAAAGCAAGAAAAAAGCCTCTTCCGAGGCAAGATTTCAAGAAAAAAAGACCGTTCCAAGCGGAACGGTCTTTGATTTTACAAAATTAGTTTGTGATAACCTTTTCTGTTTCCTTGTCGAAGATATGAATCTTAGCAGGATCAAGAGCAACCTTGATTTTTGTATTGATTGCTGCTTTGCTGTCGGGCTTAACGCGAGCGATGAAGTTTATACCGTCAACTATAAGGTAAAGATATGTTTCAGCACCCATCATTTCAGTAACTTCAACATCTGCACTTACAGCTGATGTTTCATACTTTTCAAGCGCTTCTGCATCATCATAAAGGTCTTCAGGACGAATACCCATGATAACTGTCTTGCCGATGTATTCCTTTGCCTTTTCAGCCTTTTCAGCTGTAAGAGCAACCTTGTTTGAACCAAACTTAATGCTGATTGCACCGTCTTCATCAACGATTGTTGCATCACAGAAGTTCATCTGGGGTGATCCGATGAAGCCTGCTACGAAGGTGTTGCAGGGGTTATTGTAAAGCTGCTGGGGAGAATCCACCTGCTGCATGATACCGTCTTTCATAACAACGATTCTTGTACCCATTGTAAGAGCTTCTGTCTGGTCATGAGTAACGTAGATGAATGTTGTCTGAAGTCTCTGATGAAGCTTTGAAATTTCAGATCTCATCTGTACACGAAGCTTAGCATCAAGGTTAGAAAGGGGTTCGTCCATAAGGAATACCTTGGGCTCACGAACGATTGCACGACCAAGTGCAACACGCTGACGCTGACCACCTGAAAGAGCCTTGGGCTTTCTTTCGAGAAGGTGCTCGATATCGAGAATACGAGCTGCTTCGTGAACTCTCTTGTCGATTTCTTCCTTGGGAGTCTTTCTGAGCTTAAGACCAAATGCCATATTTTCATAAACTGTCATATGGGGATAAAGAGCATAGTTCTGGAAAACCATCGCGATATCTCTATCCTTAGGAGCTTCGTCGTTCATATACTTGTCGCCGATGTAAAGTTCGCCTTCGCTGATTTCTTCATGACCTGCAATCATTCTAAGTGTTGTAGACTTACCGCAGCCTGAAGGGCCAACGAAAATGATGAATTCCTTATCTGCAATGTCAAGTGAGAAATCAGAAACAGCTGTAACGCCACCGGAATATCTCTTATAAATGTTTTTAAGCTGTAAACTTGCCATTTTTGTGACCTCCTAAAAAATAAACGCAATTATCAAAATTACACTAACAATATTTTAGCACAACACTTCGTGTTTTCAAATACCCTCATTACACAAAATTTTCATTTTCTTTTGTAAATTTTGCACAAGTTTTCAATTTCCTCATCAAAAAGCTCTCGGTAAGCTCCCTTCCCAAGCGTTTTATCAAGGTAAAAAGAGCCGTATGCGAGTCTTTTAAGATAGGTTACATTATTTCCAACCGCTTTCGCCATACGCTTAATCTGATGGAATTTTCCCTCGGTTATTGTGAGATTGATTTCGTTTTCACTCACGCGCTTCACTGTGGCAGGTTTTGTGACACACTCGCCTATGTCAACCCCCTCCTGAAGAAGAGAAATTTCGTCTTCTGTTATTCCTTTTTCAAGTCTTACGAAATAGGTTTTTCCAACGTTTTTATTAGGAGAGAGCATATTGTGTGCAAGGTCACCGTCATTCGTGAGAAGAAGGAACCCTTCGGTATCAATATCAAGCCTGCCGACGGGGAAAAGCTGGTATCTCGAATAAGAGGGGTCGAGAAGGTCGAGCACGGTTTTCTGCCGTCTGTCCTCCGTTGCACTTACATAGCCGCTCGGTTTATGAAGCATTATATAGACATATTTTTTGTATGCAATTTCCTCACCGTCGAGAAGGATTTTTTCATCTTCCGAAACGGGCAGGGAAATGTCTTTCGCAATCTCTCCTGCGAGCGAAACTCTGCCGCTTTTTATAGCTTTTCTCGATTCGCTTCTTGTCATCGCCGCGGCATCTGATATGAATTTATCAAGTCGCATTTTCTTCCCTCCTCTTTTCTTATTTTAGCATATTTTTTATATTATTTCAACTTTGGTTTTTTATAGGAACCATAATCCCGTCTAGTGTTATGCCCGATATATCTCCGCCTATTATTTTGCCGTCGTACACGATTATATTGGCGCGTGCATTCTGCGACGGAATGAGATAGGTATAGCGTTTGCACGTTTTTCCCCTATATTGCGCGAGGTCGTAGCCACTTTCTTTCAGGAGATTATTGTAGCGCATATAGACATCATTAAAGGTTTCGGGGATTGTGAATTCTACTACCTCATAGGGTTTTTCAGACACATCATCATATCCCATTTCCTTAACAATCTGTGAAAACACTGCTTTCTCCTCTGTAAAGGAAGCGCGCATGAGCAAAATCACCGCAAGAGAAATAACTATAACAGATAAATATTTTTTCATAAAAAAACACCCTTTCGGAACATCTTATTCCGAAAGGGCTTTTTTTATTATTCAGCAGAGAAAGGAAGAAGTGCAATGTGACGAGCACGCTTGATAGCGATTGTCAGCTGACGCTGATGCTTAGCACATGTGCCTGTGATTCTTCTGGGAAGAATCTTTGCTCTCTCTGAAACGTAACGACGAAGCTTTGCAACGTCTTTGTAGTCGATATCAGCAACCTTATCAACACAGAACTGGCAAACTTTTTTCTTTGCCTTTCTAGCTCTGAAAGGTCTTTCTGTCTTATCTTTTTCCATCATGGCTAAAACCTCCTAATCTTAGCATACGAGAGCCGTACCTCATATGCCTTAATCTTGTTAAATTTGCATACTTTTAATTTGTCGTCCTTCAAAGGCGTCAGCCTTTGTTCGTCCTCCGCATCAAAATTATATCAAATTTCTCTGCGTTTAAGGTCGAAGAGTTTTAAAGCTGTAAATTTTGCTATGACGCAAAGAAAATTCAAGAATAATACTGACGTATATTCGCAGAATTTTCTGCAGCAGCATTTAAAATTTACGTTTTAAAACCATATGTGGCACGACTCTCGTATGCTCAGAATGGTAAATCATCATCTGTACCCATAGGAGAAATAGGTTCGGGAAGAGAGCCGAAGTCTGCTACCTGTGAAAAAGCATCATCCGAGGGAGCGCCCTGTGAATCACGCTTGCTTTCAGCAAAGTAAACCTGACTTACAACAACATCTGTTGCATAACGCTTCTTACCGTCCTGATCGTCCCAAGTACGTGTCTGAATACTTCCTTCAAGGGCAACCATACTGCCTTTTTTGAAGTATTTGGAAATAAACTCCGCAGTCTGTCTCCACGCAACGCAGTTGATGAAATCTGCCTTGCGCTCCTCGCCCGCACGGACGAAGTTGCGGTCTACCGCGATAGAGAATGAGCAAGTGCTGATTCCCTGGGGTGTGCTGCGAAGTTCGGGGTCGCGAGTAAATCTGCCCATCAAAATAACCTTGTTAAGCATTAACTTTACGCCTCCTTACGGATTGTGATAGTACGCATTACACCGTCTGTGATACCATAAATTCTCTCAAGTTCCTTGGGGAATTCAGGATTTGATGCGAAGTTCACAAGAACGTAGTAACCCTCTGTCTTGAAGTCGATAGGATAAGCAAGCTTTCTCTTACCCCATACATCTACGCTTTCAACAGTTCCATTATCAGCGATGAGCTTCTGGAACTTCTCGGAAAGAGCATTAATCTTCTCCTCCTCGAGCGCAGTGTCAAGAACAAAAATGGTTTCATACTTGTTGATAATTTCAGCCATTTTCTACACCTCCTTCTGGACTTTGGCCCCGAACACATTCGGAGCAAGGATAGCATTTTACATAAAAATGCCTTGTAATTATATAATGAAGAAAATATTTTGTCAAGCTTTTTTTCATTTTTCGCGAAATAGTTTTTTCCTAATATATATTGCGACATTTTTCTTTACAAATCATCAAATATATGGTAGTATGTAAATAATAAAGCACAAGCGGTGGTGCTTGTGCCAAAAATTAAATATTTAGGAGTGATTAGTTTGGCAAAGACAAAAATCGAAGGTCCCATCTATGACGCTCGTGAGCTTGGTGGCGGCAAAATGATTGTTCTCGGACTTCAGCATATGTTTGCTATGTTCGGCGCAACAGTACTCGTTCCTCTTCTCACAGGCCTCAGCGTTTCAGCTACTCTTCTTTTTGCAGGTCTTGGAACTCTCTTGTTCCATTTCCTTACAAAGGGTAAGGTTCCCGCATTTTTAGGTTCATCATTTGCATTCCTTGGCGGTTACTTCGCTATCGCAGAAGTATGTAAGAATGCCGGCATCGAAAACTTCTCTGCTTATGCAGGCGTTGGCGTTGCTTGTGCAGGTCTTCTCTATGTAATACTTTCAATTCTCTTTAAAGTATTCGGCGCAAAGAAGGTTATGCGCTTCTTCCCCCCGATTGTTACAGGTCCTATCATCATCGCAATCGGCCTTATTCTCTCTCAGTCAGCTATTGATAACTGTGCGAACAACTGGTGGCTCGCTATCGTTGCCATCCTCACAATTATCATCTGCAACATCTGGGGTAAGGGTATGATTAAGATAGTTCCCATCCTTATGGGTGTTGTTGTTTCTTATGTTGTAGCAGCAGTTTCAGGCGGTGTTGATTTCACAGCAGTTAAGGAAGCAGCCTGGATTGGTCTTCCCGTAGTGTGGAAAAACACAGCTTTCTCCCTCTTTGGCGGTGCTGATGCTTCTGTTCTGATTACATCAATTATTGCAATCGTTCCTATCGCTATTGCAACAATCATCGAGCATATCGGTGACGTTTGTGCAATCAGCTCTACTGTTGAGAAGAATTATATTGAGGATCCCGGTCTTCACAGAACACTCCTCGGTGACGGTCTTGCAACATCTCTTGCAGCACTTTTCGGTGCTCCTGCAAACACTACTTACGGCGAGAACACAGGCGTGCTTGCTCTTACAAAGGTTTATGATCCCAAGGTAGTAAGACTTGCAGCATACTTTGCAATCCTCTTCTCCTTCTCACCCAAGTTTGCAGCTCTTATCAACTCTATGCCCGCAGCAGTTGTTGGCGGTGTTTCACTCGTTCTTTATGGTATGATTTCTGCAGTTGGTGTAAGAAACGTTGTTGAAAACAAGGTTGACTTCACAAACTCAAGAAACGTAATTATTGCAGCACTTATACTCGTTCTTTCTATTGGTATCAAGTATTCTGCAGCAGGCGCAGTAGTATTTAATACGCCTGAAATAACATTCAGAGGAATTATGTTATTTGGTATCTTGGCAATAAAGGGTTTCACTATTAAATCTATCACCATCAGCCTTTCGGGTCTTGCAGTAGCAGCACTTGTAGGTATCATTCTTAACGCAATTCTCCCCGGCAAAGACTATGAATTCGGCAAAGATTTGCAGGGCGATACATCAGTAAACTTCAAAGTCTGATATAAACAAAAAAGCCACTTGCGAAAGCAAGTGGCTTTTTTAATTTGCAATTTTATACGAGAGAAATCAGATAGCTCTTACAACTTTTCCGCTTCTCAAGCAACGTGAGCAAACGTGGATTGTCTTGGGAGAACCGTTAACAACAGCCTTTACAGTTTTAATGTTGGGCTTCCAAGCACGATTTGATCTTCTGTGAGAGTGGCTCACCTTGATACCGAAGGTAACACCCTTACCGCATACATCACATTTAGCCATATCTATTTCCCTCCTTAAGGAATTTACAATTACATACTTTTTAACGTGCATAGGTTATTCTAACAGATAAAATCCAAAAATGCAAGTATTTTTTTTATTTTTTTCAAATTTATTGCTTTTCGCAGTTGATATGGGGGAGTTTGCTTGATTTTTTGCGGTAAATATTGTATAATATAATTGAAGCTTTATGCGGAGGATTGAAAATGAAAAACCTTATTATTATAGACGGCAACAGCATAGTAAACCGCGCATATTACGGAGTGAGACCGCTTTCAACAAAGACGGGCATCCCTACAAATGCGATTTACGGATTTATGAATATTATGCTTAAATACATTGATGAGTACAGTCCTGATTATCTTTGCGTGGCATTCGACCTCAAGGCTCCTACTTTTCGTCACAAGATGTATGAGGCGTACAAGGCGCAGCGTAAAGGTATGCCCGACGACCTCGCCGAGCAGATGCCCCATCTTAAGGAAATTCTCTCCGCAATGAATATCCTTCAGCTTTCTCTTGGGGGCTATGAGGCGGACGATATTATAGGCACTGTCAGCAGAATTTGCGACGAGAATAATACCAAATGCTATATCGTGACGGGCGATAAGGACGATTTGCAGCTCGCAAGCAAAAACACGAGTGTGCTTCTAACCACCACAAGAATGGGACAGACCACAACAGAGGAGCTTGACGAAGACGGAGTTTTCAAAAAATATGGTGTAACTCCCGAGGAATTTATTGCGGTCAAGGCTCTTATGGGAGACTCTTCCGATAATATACCAGGTGTAAAAGGTATTGGAGAGAAGACGGCGTTCGACCTTCTTTCCCATTTCCATTCACTTGATAATATCTATGAGCAGATTGAAAGCGAGCATATTAAAAAGGCTGCACGCGAAAAACTTATCGCAGGAAAAGAAGATGCGTACCTTTGTCATAAGCTCTGCACTATTGACAAGAATGTTCCTATTGAATTTAAGATTGAAGATGCTATATATAAGGCAGCAGATAATGACGCACTCTTTAATAAATTAGAAGAGCTTGAGCTTCGCAAAATTTCGCAGAGGCTCTGCACCACCGCTCCCGAGGAAACTTTTGAAGAGGTAGAGGTTATAACTGCAAGTGAAGAAGATATAAAAAAGGCAAAAAGCGAAAAAGAATTCTTCTTTATATTAAAGGAAGGCAAGATTCATTTTGCTATAGACAAAATTGAATATGTGGCAGAGGCTTCTTTGCTCAAAGAAGTTCTTGAAAATGAAGATATAAAAAAATATACTCACGAATACAAAAAGACCCGCCACGCTCTTTTTGAAACGGGCATCGAATTAAAAGGTGATTTTTACGACAGCGAAATTGCGGCATATATAATTGATACTTCTAAATCAGAGTACAACCTTTATGAGCTTTTCGCTTCTTACTCACTCGCTCCTTCGATTGTTTCAATGCCTCTTCTTTACGAAAAGCAGACACAGGAGCTTAAAAAGAGAAATCAGCTTTCGCTTCTTGCCGATATAGAGCTTCCTCTTGCAAAGGTACTTTATGATATGGAAGTTTCGGGGTTTAAAATCGACCGAGATGAGCTTGAGCGTTTCGGCAAAATGCTCGGCGAAAGAATAGCGGCGCTTGAGGGCGCTATATACTTTATGGCAGGCGGCGAAATAAATATAAATTCCACCAAGCAGCTCGGTAAACTCCTGTTTGAAGATATGGGGCTTCCCGTAGTCAAAAAAACAAAGACGGGCTACTCCACCGATTCATCCGTGCTTGAAAAGCTTCGCGGAAAGCACGAAATAATAGACCTTATAATAGAATACCGCCACCTTGCAAAGCTTAAGTCAACTTATGCTGACGCATTTTTGCCTTTGCTTGATGATGAGGGAAGAATACACTCTACTCTCAATCAGACAGTAACTGCGACGGGAAGAATAAGCTCAACAGAGCCCAATCTTCAGAATATCCCCGTGCGTACGGAAATCGGCAGAGAAATAAGGAAGATGTTTGTCGCAAAGGAAGGGCATCTTCTAGTGGGTGCTGACTATTCACAGATTGAGCTTCGCGTACTTGCTCATATGGCAGAGGATAAGGTTATGCAAAATGCCTTTAATACAGATGCGGACATTCACACTATAACTGCGACGCAGGTATTTAACGTCCCCGACTTTCTCGTGACAGACGATATGCGTTCACGCGCAAAGACTGTCAATTTCGGCATAATTTACGGGCAAAGCGAGTTTTCACTTGCAGGTGAGCTGAAAATCAGCCGCAAGGAGGCAAAGGAATATATTGAAAGCTATTTTAATCATTACAGCGGAGTAAGGGAATATATGGAGAAAACTATTGCCGATGCTAAAGAAAAAGGTTATGTTACCACCGTATTTGAAAGAAGAAGATATATCCCCGAGCTTGCGGCAAGCAATTTCAATCTCCGTTCTTTCGGCGAGAGAGTGGCTATGAATGCGCCTATTCAGGGAACTGCGGCGGATATTATTAAAATAGCTATGGTTAAGGTGCAAAAGGCACTTATGGAAAAATGCCCCGAGGCACGACTTATTCTCCAGGTGCACGATGAACTGATTTGCGAGGTACCCGAAAAGGATGCCGAGCTTGTTTCTTTCATCTTAAAGGAAGAGATGGAAAATGCGGTGAAACTTTCTGTTCCTTTAAAAGCTGACGTTAAAGTCGGAAAAAGCTGGTTTGATACTAAATAATCCGAAAGGAAAAAGCCTATGAAAAAGCTCATTGGCCTCACGGGAAAAACAGGAAGCGGCAAATCAAGTGCCGCAAAAACATTTGAAGAACTGGGAGTTTACTGCGTCGATTGTGACAAGATTGCACACGAAATTCTTTTAAACAGCGATGTAAAAGAAGCACTGGTTGATGCTTTTTCGTGTGTGATACTTGACGAGAACGGTAATATAGACCGAAAAGCACTCGGCAAAATCGTCTTTGCCGATAGCAAAAAGCTCACTATCCTTAATAGCATCGTTCATAGCGCAATTCTTAAGAGGTGCTTTGAGCTTTGCGAAAATTCGGGCAGTGAAATCTGTCTTATTGACGGCAGCGAGCTTGAATCAAGCGGTGCCTATAAAAAGTGCGATATTATGGTCGTGATAAAGGCAGATGATGATGTGCGCCTCCGCCGAATTATGACGCGCGACGGTATAGACCGCGAAACTGCGCTTAAGAGAATGAATAGCCAGAAGGATTACTCAAAAGAAGCAGTTGTGATTGAAAATAATGGCGACGAGGCTTCTCTGCGAGAGAAAATCCTTGCCGTATATACGAGTGTGATGAAATGAAGAAAATTTTATTCATTTTTATGTCGCTTATGATTATTGTGATGCTTTCGTCCTGCGCGGAAAAAAAGATTACAAGACAAAGCTTTTCTTTTGACACCGTCGTAAATATTACTACAGATAAAAAGTATCAAAAAGATATTTCAGAGGCCTTTTCTCTGTGTCAGGACTACGAAAAGATTTTCAGCAGAACAAATAAAAAGAGCCAGCTTTATAATATCAATAATGGTAATATCACCTCTCCATCAGCCGATATAAGAGAAGTGCTTTCCTTTTCTCTTTCTATGTCACGCCTGACAGATGGCGCTTTTGACATAACGGTTGCGCCCCTTGTGGATTTATGGGACGTGAAAAAAAGAACTTCTCCCCCGTCTCAAAACGAAATAGAAAAGGCTAGAAAAAATGTCGGCTACGAAAAAGTTTCTCTTTCTCCTTTCTCGCTTGGAGAAGCCACTCTTGATATGGGTGCAGTTGCAAAGGGTTATATTGCGGACAAGCTTACCGATTATTTTAAGGGGAAAGGTATCGAAGATGCGATAATCGACCTCGGCGGAAATGTGGCTCTCATTGGCGAGCATACTGTGGGGATAAGAAACCCCAAAAATCCCGATGAGCTTTTCGCAGTAATTACTCTCCGTGATAAGAGCGCAGTTACAAGCGGCGCTTATCAGAGGTATTTTGAATATGAGGGAAAAAGATATCACCACATAATTGACCCGAGAAGCGGTATGTGTGCAGACAGCGGTATCGCATCGGTAACGGTCATCTCCCCTTCATCCATGCACGCTGATGCGCTCTCTACCTCAATATACATACTGGGTGAAAATGCGCTTTCTCTGTGCTCCAATTTCCCTGATACGGATGCCCTTATAATAAAGGAAGACGGAGAAATCGTTACTACCCAAGGGTTTGCGGAGAAATACCAATTGGGATATAACCGAAAGTGAGTAATCCGAACCTGCCTCTAAAAATCAGAGTTTGGATCACTCGCTTTTGGTTAAATAGAAAAAAATAATTATTTTGTTAAAAAAAACTTGCATTTTGAAATAATATATGCTATAATCCATTTGTTTCATAATGTGTTGGAGGTGAAAATATAATGCCTAACATTAAATCAGCAAAGAAGAGAGTTCTTGTTATTGAAAAGAAGACTCTTGAAAATCGTATGGTTAAATCAGCTATCAAGACAGAGCTTAAGAAGTTTGAAGCAGCAGTTAGCGAAGGAAACAAGGAAGCAGCTACAGAGCTTTACAGCGCTTGCGTAAAGAAGCTTGATCAGGCAGTAGCTAAGGGTGTTTTCCACAAGAATACTGTTAGCCGCAAAAAGAGCAAGCTTGCTAAGGCTATCGCTAAATTAGCGTAAGTTTTATTTTGATTGCTTAAAACTAGGGTATGTACTATTTGTACATACCCTTCTTTAACTTCTTTTGGGACTTGATTAAACAAAAATTATTATAGCGAGAATAAAACAACTGTTGTTTTATTCTCGCTATATTTTTAGGGCGAAGAGAAAATAGTGCAGAACGCACAAACGGAAGTCCGAAGGACGTCCCGACGGCGTACAAAGGTACGTCGAGAGGTGACGCTTGTGTGTAGCAAAACGAATAAAAAACGGAATCCGCAAAAACAAATGCGGATTCCTTCTTTATAATATCAAAGTAGCTATGTCAAATTTTCTGTTCAAAATAGATTATAGCTTTCTCTCGTTTTGCGTTCGGTGCTGTTTTACCGAGCCCGCTTATTTATTCTTTTCGTAGATAAGCATTAAGCCTTTAAGAAGCAGGTCCTCGTCTACTATAATTTCACGTTTGCAGAGAGGAACAATTACCTTTGCAAGTCCACCCGTTGCAATAACGGTGCATTTTTCACCGAGTTCTTCTTCGAAGCGGTCTACTATTCCCTCTATCGCACCTGCGTTTCCATAGAGGATACCGCTTTTTATGGAATCGACTGTGTTACTGCCGATAATCTTTTTAGGTTTTTCAAAAGCAACCTTGGGAAGCTGCGATGTGCGTCCGATGAGCGCGTCGTGAGATACGGCTACGCCAGGGAGAATTGCTCCTCCAAGGAACTGCTTTTTTCCGTCAATTACGGAAATCGTTGTTGCAGTACCCATATCAATTACAATCTGCGGAACGCTGTACTCCTCCACACTTGCTACCGCATCAACAACGAGGTCGCTACCAAGCTGGGCGGGGTTATCAATCACTATACTTATACCTGTTTTTACACCAGGTCCGACAATCATCGGAGAAACTTCGCAAAGCTTTGTGATAGCCTCTTTCACGATATTTGTAACCGACGGAACTACTGACGAAATTATGGCACCTTCAATTTTCCTGTAGTCGATACCATTCATTTCAAACGCGGTCTTAAAAAGAACGCTGTATTCAAGCATTGTTGCTCTGTGCGCAGTTGAAAGACGCTCTCTGAAAAGGATTTCCTTTCCTTCTACACAACCTGCAACGATATTTGTATTACCGATATCTATAACTAAAATCATTTCTTAAAAGCCACCTTAATAATGCGGACAATAGCGGGAGCAAATACTATAATAACTGCCATTTCAATAAGGAAGTTTGTACCTACAAGTCCGACAATCATATACTTTCCAACATTAGGGCCAAATCCAAGACCTGCTCCCCACTGAGCCAGTGTCTCCATAAAAAACGCAAGACACCCCAAAAGAAAGACCCCTGTATTGGTAACAGGACATGCTATTGCAGAAATAATGGCACCAACATAAGAAGTGCCCTTGTTTTTGCAAAAGATTTTTTTGACAACTTCATAAACAAGTCCGGAAACAAACCCACATGCCGTTCCTTTAAGAAGCACCGTAAGAATCGTTCCAAAAACATTTACTGCCATAAACGGAGCGGCGTCACCTGTTGCAAGAACTGTAACCCCAAAGGCAAATCCAAGCCAAGCCCCCATGCCTTTTCCGCAAATTACAGCACCAATTACAATCGGTACCAGCGACAGTGTGATTGAAAAAGTTCCCGTCCTGATTGACATGCTGACAAATTGCAAAACAACTACCAGTGCCGTCAACAATGCACCTGTTACCATAGTCCTTGTTGACATTTTCTTTGCCGAAATTTTCTTTTCAGGAACTTGAACTAACCTCGTCTGTTTCTCTTTTTTCTTTTGAACAGACACCTTTTTAGGTTTTGCTTTTTGGTTAGTTCCTCTCTTTGTCTCCGCTTTTAATTTTGCCCTTTGTTCATTTCTGGCAATTGCTTTCTGAGACTTTTTTGTCTTTTTACCCATATTCAATTCCTCCTTGTTATTATTCCCTTACGGGATACAATACAATTACGAAAGTATAATATCACGAGGATTCTTATTTGTAA
>JAZNTQ010000020.1:0-23185 GCA_045591865.1 Clostridia bacterium | reverse complement strand
AAGAGAAAGGCGGTCTATCATAACGTCTGGAATAATGCCTCTTGCGTTCTCAACGTCAATTTTATTGGCATCGAGTATTTTGTCAGTATTTTCTATAAGCTTATCTGCCATTTTGAGGAGCGCATCATTCTTCGTTTTAGTGTCAAGAAGCATAGCTGTGCGCTTTACTGCTCTGGCATTTTCAAGAATTTCAAGAGTAGTCATATTATCCTTTCCTTCCGACGAATTTCGTGCCGACAGACTCTCCAGCCACGATATCGTAAAGAACGCAGGGAGAAGCACCATTTGTGATAATCATATCAATTCCGCTTTCAGTACAAATCTGCGCTGCGTGGAGCTTTGTAGCCATTCCGCCCGTACCGAGCTCGCTGCCCTTACCGCCGCCACAGGCAATAATTTCGTCGGTGATTTCGGGGACAACGGAAATCAGCTTTGCATCAGCATTTTCTCTGGGATTGCTTGTGTAAAGTCCGTCAATATCGGAAAGCAGAACGAGAAGGTCTGCGTCACAACTGCGCGCAACGAGTGCGGAAAGCGTGTCGTTGTCGCCGACGGAAATTTCCTCTGTTGCAACGGTGTCGTTCTCGTTTATAATAGGAAGAACGCCAAGCTCCAAAAGACGGAGCACGGTATTGCGGAAATTCTTTTCGCGCTCACTGTTTTCGCCCTCTGCTATATCGGGAGAAGTCACAAGAAGCTGTGCCACAGTGTGATTATATTCTGAAAAAAGCTTGTCGTATGTATACATCAGCTCGCACTGACCAACGGCTGCCGCCGCCTGCTTGGTAGGCATATCGTCAGGCTTTTTGCCCAATGAAAGCTTGCCCACGCCCATGCCGATTGCGCCTGACGAAACGAGGATTATCTCATTTCCTGCATTCTTAAGGTCGCTTAAAACTTTGCACAAGTCTTCCACGTGGCGGATATTGAGATTGCCGGTGGAATGTGCCAGAGTTGATGTTCCTACTTTTACTGCTATACGCATTTTACCAAGTCCTTTATAAAAGTTGTGAAAGTGTGTTTTCCATCTCGAGAAGAGATGTCGCCATATTTATTTTATTGCGAAGCTGTGCCGCGCCCGAAATCCCTTTTATATACCAGGAGGCGTGCTTTCTTGCCTCGCGGATGCCGATATATTCGCCTTTTATTGAGCAAAGGAGAGTAATATGCTCCATCGCCATTCTTATTCTCTCCTCGGGAGTGGGGATTGTTTCCACTCGCCCCGACGCAAAATATTCCAAAATCTGCTTGAAAATCCACGGATTTCCCTGACTGCCTCTGCCAATCATTACCGCAGCGGCACCCGTCTCATCGAGCATACTTCTGGCATCCTCGGCAGAGAATATATCGCCGTTTGCAATTACGGGAATTGAAACGCTCTGTGCAACCTTGCGGATAATTTCTCTGTCTGCTTTTCCGCTGTAGAACTGCTCGCGCGTCCTTCCGTGAACTGTGATTGCCGCGGCTCCGCAATTTTCGGCAATGCGCGCAAGCTCGACTGCATTTATGCTGCTTTCGTCCCAACCGCTCCGCATCTTCACCGTGACGGGCTTTGTAGCTCTGTCGCATACCTCGCCGATAATTTTTTCAGCTTTATTAAGATCGCGCATAAGGGCACTGCCCTCACCGTTTCCTGCGATTTTTGGTGCAGGACAACCCATATTGATGTCGGTAAAAAGACCGAATTTCTCCACCTCTGGCACCGCGGCTGCCATTACCTTACTGTCACTGCCGAAAAGCTGAACTGCGGTAGGGAGGTCTTGGGTATCCATAAGAGTATTTGTCTTTTTGTCGCCGAATGAAAGAGCCTTTGCGCTTACCATTTCCGTATATGAAAGACCTGCGCCGAAGCGGTCACAGATGATACGGAAAGCAAGGTCGCTCACTCCTGCCATCGGGGCGAGGAAGACGTTGTTTTTTAATGTTACACTACCTATTTTCATTACATATCAAGCTTCATATCGCCAAATGAAATAAATTTATGTCTGCGCATAAACTCGGATACTGCAAGTGAAATTACTGCAGGGAGAACAAAATACATGGTGATATTATACACAAGCGCTGTGGTAGCAGGCATAGAAGCACTCATCGTCTGGAACGACATAATAGGTCCTACAAGACCTGCAGTACCCATACCGCTTCCCGTAGCATTGCTTGTCATTTTAAATACCATTGTTGACACAGGCCCGAGTATCGCGCTTGAAATAATGGCGGGGAGCCATATAAGAGGACGGCGAACAATGTTGGGAATCTGGAGCATACTTGTGCCAAGCCCCTGCGATAAAAGACCGCCAAGCTTGTTTTCGCGATAGCTTGCTACTGCAAAGCCAATCATATTGGCACAGCAGCCAACAGTTGCCGCACCTGCCGCAAGTCCGTCAAGACCGAGCACGATACCGATAGCCGCAGAGCTTATCGGGAGAGTAAGGAACATTCCCATAAGAACACTTACGATAATTCCCATAAGGAAGGGCTGCTGCTCAACGCCCCAGTTAACCCAGCTTCCAAGCTCGGTCATAAGAGCTGAAATCGGAGGTCCTGCAACAAGACCTGCTATACTTCCTGCTACGATGCTGACAACGGGAGTTACGAGAATATCAACCTTCGTTTTACCTGAAACGAGCTTTCCAAAGAGAATGCCCACATATGCCGCAATAAATGCGCCGAGAGGCTCGCCCGGAGGAGTGATTGCAAAAGCACCATCAGCAAAAAGAGTTCCTGCGAGGATTTTAGCCGCATACGCACCAATCATACCATTTGTCGCGGCACTTATAACAACAAGCGGAGACTCCTTGAACTTGTACGCAACGCCGACACCGATGCCTGCACCCGTGAGAAGAGAGGCAACCTTACCCATAATGAAGAGAGCGTTGCCAATCTTTCCGCCGATAAATAAAGTGCCAATCTGCGAAAGGATAGTGCCGACAATCAGCGTAGCAAAAAGACCGAGAGCCATACCGCTGAGTCCGTCAATAAAAATGTGGTTCAAGATTTTCTTTAGTTTTTTCACGAAAAACATCTCCTTTGTAAAACAAAAAGGTATACGTACCCATTATATTATCATAAGGTTATTATATAGGAAAAGAAAACCATATTCAAGCAAAAAAAGGATAAAATCAAAAAAACTATTGAAATTTATTATTTTTATGCTACAATAAAGTTAACATTCTAGGAGAAAGAGGTGTACATAATGGCTTATATTATCAATGATGATTGCATCAGCTGTGGTGCATGTGCGGCTGAATGCCCCTGTCAGTGCATCAGTGAAGGAGATGGCAAGTACGTAATCGACGCAGACGCTTGCGTAGAATGCGGTGCTTGTGCAGGCGTATGCCCCGTTGCAGCTCCCAACCCTGCTGAATAATTTTTTAGCAAAAAAACAAGCTCCCGGAGCCTTCTGGTTTCGGGAGTTTAGTCTATTAGTAGGTGTGAAGATGGTACACGATAATGAAAAAATCGAAGACCTAGGTCTTAAAGGATATAAGGTAATACAGTCGAAGGACGGATTCTGCTTCGGGAGTGACGCGGTGCTTCTTTCAAGATTTGTAAAGCTAAAAAAAGGCGCTCGCGTGCTCGATATGTGTACGGGTACAGGCATAATCCCCGTGCTTTTGTGGGGACTTTGCGAGCTTTCTGAAATAGAAGCAGTTGAAATCGTGCCGCACGTAAGTGATATGGCTCAGCGCACTATGGAAATGAATAATTTAGAGGATAAAATCCACGTGCACAATGCCGACCTCAAGGACGCTAAAAAAATGTTCGGCGCGCACGCGTTTGACGCGGTGACGTGCAATCCGCCGTATATGAATGTCGGCGGAGGGCTTATAAACCCGAAAGATACGCTCGCACTTGCACGCCACGAGATTGCGTGCACGCTTGACGATGTTGTAAAAAGCGCGCGCGACGTGTTAAAACCCTGCGGAAAGCTATTTATGGTACACCGCGCCGACAGAATGTGCGATGTAATTTCCACATTCCGCAAATATAAAATTGAGCCGAAGCGCCTCGCGGTAGTCTATCCGTCGGAGGATAAAAAGGCGTCGCTCATATTAGTTGAGGGAGCGCTTGGCGGAAAGGCGCAGCTTAAAATCGAAAACGCCATTTTTATGTATGATAAAGACGGAAATTACTTGCAATCTCTGAAGTAATACGGGAGAAATGTTATGAACGGAAAATTATACTTATGTGCAACTCCTATTGGAAATTTGGGAGATATTACATACAGATGCGTGGAGGTCTTAAAAGAGGTTGACCTCATCGCAGCGGAGGATACGAGAAGAACACTCGGGCTTATAAACCACCTCGGGATAGAAAAGCCTCTCACCAGCTATTTTGAACATAATAAAAAGGAAAAGGGAGAATATCTCATTTCCGAAATGAAAAGCGGAAAGAATATCGCTCTTGTGAGTGATGCAGGTACGCCTGCCATAAGCGACCCGGGTGAAGACCTTGTGAAAATGTGTGCGGAAGAGGGAATAAAGGTAGTACCGATTCCCGGCGCAGTTGCAGGGATAAACGCTCTTATTTCGAGTGCACTTCCCACCCAGCGCTTCACGTTTGAGGGGTTTCTTACAGTAAATAAAAGAGGCAGAAGCGAGCATCTTTCATCGCTTGAGGGCGAAACACGTACAATGCTTTTCTACGAAGCACCTCATAAGCTGCTCTCCACACTTCGTGATATGAGAGAGCATTTCGGCAACAGGAAAATCGCACTCTGCCGTGAGCTTACGAAAATCCACGAGGAAATACTGCGCACAACACTGGACGATGCTATAAAAATGTACGAGGAAAATCCTCCGCGAGGAGAATTCGTGCTCGTAATCGAGGGAAAAAGCGCAGAGGATATAGAAAAAGAAGCGCGCGAGGGCTGGGAGAATATGTCTGTCTCCGACCACGTGGAAATGTATATAGAAAAGGGTATCGACGAAAAAGAAGCTCTCAAAAAGGTTGCAAAAGACAGAGGGGTTTCAAAGCGCGATATATATAATGAGTATAAGAGATAAGAAATGCAGAATGCAAAATACACGGGGCAGAATTACAAAAAAAGTGCGGAAATTCCGCACTTTTTTGTTTTTTTCTCTTGACATTGGAGTATAGCTGTGCTAATATATCAAAAGACAAATGTACACAGGTGGTGGACATATGGAAGAAAGAAAGCTCGTAATCGCTGATTTATCAGTTCTTCCCCCCGTTTATCACAAGGTTTTAAGGGTGAAAGAGCTGCTTGAATCGGGCGAAGCGCAGACGGTCAACGAAGCCAGTGATATGGCAGATGTATCAAGAAGTGCGTATTATAAATATAAGGACTATGTTTTCCCGTTCAACCAGATGCAGGGGATACTCACGCTCCTTATCGCAGTTATTGATATGAAGGGAGTGCTCAGCAGTCTTCTCTCATTTGTGAGCGACGCAGGGTGCAACATCCTCACAATAAATCAGAATGTCCCCGTAAACGGAGTTGCAAATATCACCGTCACGGTGCAGACAGAGAAAATGAGCCTTTCTACCGATAAGCTTATAGCAGGACTGCAAAGCATAAGCGGAGTAAGAAAGGTGAATATATTAGCGAAACAGTAAGCCGAGGGGACTCCATCCCCTCAAGGTTTGAAGGAGTAAACAAATGAAAAAAATAGCTATTATCGGATTCGGAGTTGTCGGCTCGGGAGTGTACGAAATCGTAAGACAGAATAAAGAAATCCTCGCTAAAAAAGCAGGCGAGGAAATCGATGTCAAGAGAATTCTTGATATACGCGACTTTTCAGACCATGAGGAAGCGAATCTTTTTACAAAAGATTTTAACGACCTTATTAATGATGAGGAAATCTCAATCGTCGTTGAAACAATGGGCGGAATAAAGTTTGCTTACGACTACACAAAGGCGCTTCTTGAAAGCGGAAAAAGTGTGGTAACGAGCAACAAAGAGCTTGTAGCCGCACATGGTGACGAATTTTTCCGTATTGCAAAGGAAAAGAACGTGCGCTATCTCTATGAAGCAAGCGTTGGCGGCGGCATCCCCATAATCCGTCCCCTGGCAAACGACCTTTCTGCAAACGAAATCGTAAAGGTTTCAGGTATCTTAAATGGTACTACGAACTATATCTTAACCAAAATGTTCAAGGAAAACACTTCCTTTGAAGATGCTCTTAAAACCGCGCAGAAGCTCGGCTACGCGGAAAAAGATCCCACCGCTGATGTTGATGGCATAGATGCACAGAGAAAAATATCAATCCTGATGTCACTTGTAACGGGCAAAAAAATCGACTGTGCACTTGTAAATGCCAAGGGAATCCGCTCTATTTCTGCAGAGGATGTTTCTTATGCAGAGAAAATCGGCTGCACAATCAAGCTTATCGGTTACGGCTATACAAAAGACGGCAAGGTCAGTGCATCGGTTGAGCCTATGCTCATCCCGAAAAACTGTCCTCTTTCATCGGTTGAAGATGTGTTCAACGCCGTGATGGTAAATGGCAATATGGTGGACGACGCTATGTTCTACGGTCGCGGCGCAGGAAAAAGTCCTACTGCAAGCGCAGTTGTAGGCGATGTTATCGACATCGTAAGATGCGGCGAGTATAACTCCTACTTCTCTTGGGAGAAGAGCGAAGGCGATTTCTTCATTCCTTATGAAGAAGTTACTGCAAGATTTTTCATCCGCGTGAAGGAACCCGAAAAGGCAAAATCAATCTTCGGCGCAAAAGATTTTATTGAAGGCAAAGACGATTTTGCATTCATAACAAACGAAATTACAGTCAGGGAGCTCCGCGAAAAGAGTGCGGAAATTTCTCCTGTAAATATAATCAGATTGTACAATTAAGGAGGTAATAAAAGTGAGTTTAATAGTACAGAAATTTGGCGGCAGCAGTGTGGCGAATGCTGAAAGAGTGTTCCGCGTTGCAAACCGCATTGTAGAAACTTATGATGAAGGTAATGACGTTGTGGTTGTTGTTTCCGCACAGGGTGATACAACAGACGACCTTATCGAAAAAGCAAAGGAAATCAATCCCGATGCTTCAAAGAGAGAGATGGATGTTCTCCTCTCTGCAGGCGAGCAGATTTCAATGTCGCTTCTTGCGATGGCAATTGAAAAGCTCGGCAGACCTGTCGTTTCACTCACAGGCTGGCAAGCTGGCGTAACAACAGACATAAACTATTCAAAGGCACGCATCAAAAGAGTTGTAGGGGAAAGAATTCAGCACGAGCTTGACAAGAAGAAAATAGTTATCGTTGCAGGCTTTCAGGGTATAAACAAGTACGATAATATCACAACTCTTGGTCGTGGCGGCTCCGATACATCGGCAGTTGCAATTGCAGCGGCACTCGGCGCAGACCTTTGTCAGATATTTACCGATGTAACGGGCGTTTTCACAACAGACCCTCGTATTGAGCCTAAGGCAAGAAAGCTCAACGAAATTACTTATGACGAAATGCTCGAACTTGCAAGTGCAGGCGCAAATGTGCTTCATAACAGAAGCGTAGAGCTTGCAAAAAAATTCAATGTAAATATGGAAGTGCTCTCAAGCTTTGAAAAAGTACCCGGCACTATTGTTAAGGAGGAAAACACTGTGGAAAAAATGTTAATAAGAGGTATTGCCCGTGATAATGATACAGCGAGAATTGCTCTCGTAAATATTGATGATAAGCCCGGAAAGGCATTCCAGGTATTCTCAATTCTTGCAAAGAAGAAGATAAATGTAGACATCATTCTTCAGTCAATTGGCCGTGACGGCAGCAAGGATATCAGTTTCACAGTAAGTGAAGACGACCTTGAAACAGCACTTAACGTAATCAACGAAAACAATGCAATTATTGGTGCAGAAAAGGTTGTTTCCGACAAGGATGTTTCAAAGGTTTCTATCGTAGGTGCAGGTATGACATCTAACCCCGGTGTTGCAGCTATGATGTTTGAGGCACTTTATGATGCAGGAATTAACATCCAGATGATTTCAACAAGCGAAATCAGAGTAAGCGTGCTTATTGATGCAAAGGATGCAGAAAACGCAATCCGTGCAATTCACAACAAGTTTAATCTTGATGCGTAATAGTTGAATATGAAGCCGCCACTTTCGTGGCGCCTTTTTCTTTTTGGTTTCAAAAGAAAATGAATCCTCTGCGGAGAGGAGGCTATGCCGTTTTGGCGCTCAAAATGGCATAGCCTTAATCGGCGCCGATTAGTTTTTTCAAAATATTGCAAATTCCCTATTTTTATGCTAAAATAATCCCGAGGTGACTTAAGATGAATAAAAACGAACAGCTTGCTCATAAATATTTTACCGAAGGCTATAACTGCGCACAGAGTGTGTTTGCCGCATTTCACGAGGAAATGGGTATGGATGAAAAAGAGGCACTCCGCCTTTCTTCCGCTTTCGGCGGCGGTATGGGAAGACTTCGCGAGGTGTGTGGCGCAGTAAGCGGTATGTTTATGGTACTTGGCGCACTCTACGGATATGACGAAGCAAAAAATGACGAGGCGAAAAAGCTCCTTTACACAAGAGTGCAGAATTTTGCAAATGAATTCAAACGCGAGTATGGTACAATTATCTGCCGTGAGCTTATCGGTGTCGACGGGGCACAAAAGCCGACTCCAACACCAAGAAACCCTGAATTTTATGCGAAAAGACCGTGTTTGGGCTTTGTAGTTTCAGCGGCAAGAATAATGTCCGAATTTATTGAACAAAACTAATATTAAAGAGCAGATGTCTTTAAAACATCTGCTCTTTATTTTGTATTTAACTTATTCGTCTTCGGGGAATGAGCCATTTAAGAACCATTCGGGTACAAATCCGCTTGGGTATAATTCTCTTTCCTCGCTCTCGACGACTCGCGCCTCTGCTATGGTGAGCGGCGGCAAAGCACTTTTAGGCACAACATAAGTTACATAACACATTTCTTCATTCATTTTTACCACCTCGGCTTATATATATGAAGAAAATTACTTAAATATTGCCTTTTATAAAAAATGGGTGTATAATAAACTGATGAATGTATGTGAAAGGTTTTGAGTATATATGTTAAATAAGATTAAATCAGAGGCTCAATCCGCTGCGGAAAAGCTTATCGGGATGGCAAATCTTAAGAAAGGCGATATTTTCGTTGTCGGTTGCTCTTCAAGTGAAGTTTGCGGCGACAAAATCGGCACAAACAGCAACGAGAATGTAGGTGAGGCTATTTTCTCTGCTGTAAGCTCTGTTTGTAAAGAGCACGGTATTTTCCTTGCGGCACAGTGCTGTGAGCATCTTAACCGCGCAGTAGTCATTGAAAGGGAATGTCTCCTTAAATATAATCTCGAAGAGGTTTGCGTTGTGCCCCAGCCCAAAGCAGGCGGCTCATTTGCAACCGCGGCATACAAGGGCTTTGAAAACCCCGTTGTGGTCGAGGAAATCAAGGCACACGCAGGTATTGACATCGGCGGCACACTTATCGGTATGCACCTTAAAAGGGTGTGCGTTCCCGTTCGTCTTGACATAAAGAAAATCGGCGAAGCAACCATTATATGTGCTAAAACCCGCCCCCGTCTTATTGGCGGCGAAAGAGCCATATATAATATGATAGAAGATGTTAAAAGATAAGGTGTAGCTTATGGTCAAAGAGAAAAAGGCTCCGTCCTTTTTAATGAATGTAATAACGATTATTTTTGCACAAATTACCGTTAAGCTTCTTGGCTTTGTGTACAGAATGGTTATCACTAATATCGACGGTTTCGGCGATATGGGTAACGGATACTATAATTTTGGGTATCAGATATACACTCTGCTTCTTGCGATAAGCTCAATCGGTATTCCAAACGCTATCTCAAAGCTCGTATCCGAAAGATGTGCACTTGATGATTTTCGTGGTGCGATGCGTATTTTCCGCGTGGCGCTTGTGCTTTTCCTTTGCGTGGGTGGAATTTTTTCAGTTTTTATGTTTTTCGGTGCGGAATTTATCGCGACAACTATTCTTGACGCGCCTCTTGCAAAATATACCATAAAGGTATTATCCCCTGCACTTATATTTGTGTCGGTTTCTTCTGTAATCCGCGGATTTTTCGCAGGTCAGCAGAATATGAAGGCAACAAATACGAGTCAGGTTCTGGAGCAGTTCTTAAAGAGCCTTTCCACGATTTTAATCGTGCTTGCCATGGCAGGTGCAAAACCTGAATATATGGCTGCAGGTGCAACTCTTGCAACTACTCTTTCAACTCTTTTGAGTTGTATTTACCTTTTTATTTTCTACGGTGTAAACAAAAAGGACATAAAAGGAAAAATAAAAACCGCGCCCGAGGTTAAAATCCGCGGAAACTTCGGGAAAATTGCAAAAATGATTCTAGCGGTATCTATCCCGATTTCACTCGGCGCAATCGTGGCATCATTAAACCGTGTTGTTGATATAGTAACGGTGGTGCGCGGAGTAAAAATAGCGCTTGCAGATAAGTTCCCCGACATAGTAACTCTTGGCGACGAGGCAGTAAGACTCAGCGGTATTTTAAGCAAGACCGATGTGCTTGTAAATCTCCCCCTTGCAATCAACACCGCATTTTCAACAGTTTTAGTACCTACCGTTGCAGGAGCGCTTGCGGTTCGTAACTTTGATACTGCGCGGGAGAAAATTTCGTTCTCGCTTCTTATATCGGTTATAATAGCACTTCCCTGCAGCGTGGGTTATATGGTGCTTGCCGAGCCTATACTTGAGCTTATTTACCCCAATGCCAGCGATGGTGCACTAATTTTCACGCTCGTTGCGCCGACGGTTTTCTTCTCGGCAATGAGCCAGACTATCTATGGCGCACTTCAGGGAATGGGGAAAATTTATGTTCCTGCACTGAGCGTACTTCTGGGCGGAGTGGTAAAGGTTATTTGCAATCTAATCCTTATCCCCATCCCCGAAATCAATATATATGGCGCACCGATAGGCAGTATCTTATGCCAGGCAATCGCATTTTTCATAAGCTTTAGCGTGCTTAAGAAAAATCTTCACGTAAAGCTTTCGCCGACAAAGTATTTTATAAAGCCTTTTGTGTCGGCAATCGGTATGGCGCTTGCAGTCTTGGGAATATATGCGCTTTTATCACCCTTTGGAAATACCCTCGCTACTCTTCTCTCAATCGTTTTGGGCGGAGCAGCTTATTTCGTGCTTATCGCTCTTTTGGGAGTTTTCAGCCGCGAGGAATTATCGCAAATTCCATTTGTAAAAAAATTAGTTAAATAACCAAAAATTACAAAAAAGAAATTCTTTGAAAGATAAGAATTTCTTTTTTTATTGGAAAAAATAAAGGTGAAAGGATGATAACTATGAAAAAATTAAAATTTCTTCTTATAGTATTGGCATTCATTTCTGTATATTTTCTTCGCCTTGCGGTATTGAGCGGACTTGGCGGTATGAGTAGTGCGGGGGCGCTTATATGATGGTAACTAAAAAAGAATATTCAAAAATTGTTGATAAACACTCGGGGAAATCCCCGCTTCTAAAGGATTGTCTGCGTGCGTTTTTAGTGGGGGGGCTTATCTGCGTAATCGGTCAGGCAATGCGCGATTTCTATAAAAGCCTCGGCCTTTCCAAAGAGCTTTCGGGCACAGCAGTATGTATCAGTCTGATTTTTATTGCATCACTTTTAACTGCGATTGGCGTATTTGATAAAATAGGCAAGTTTGCAGGCGCCGGTACACTTATTCCCATAACGGGTTTTTCAAATGCCGTTACCTCTCCTGCGATGGAGTTCCGTTCTGAGGGACTTGTCGCAGGGACAGGCGCAAAGCTTTTTACGGTGGCAGGCCCTGTTATTGTTTACGGGACTATTTCCAGTATAATTGCAGGACTTATTTACTTTTTGTTTATGAGGTGAAGCTATGGAAAACAAAGGTTTGGGAACTATTATTTTTAAAAATCCTCCGTCACTTTTGTCTTACTCGGCAATTGTCGGCAAGAAAGAGGGCGAAGGACCGCTTGGGAATTATTTTGACGAGGTGGAAGAGGATTCTTATTTCGGTCAGGAATCGTGGGAAAAAGCAGAGAGCGAAAATCTGCGCCGAAGTGTGATGCGCACTCTTGAAAAAGGAAGCTTCAATGCAGATGACATTGACTTTGCCATATCGGGCGACCTTCTTAATCAGTGTATTTCGTCAGGATATGCTCTGCGCAGTCTCCAGATACCGTTTTTCGGCGTGTACGGAGCGTGCTCGACTATGGCGGAGAGTATGGCGCTTGGCTCGGTACTCGTTTCGGGCGGCGGTGCAAAAAGGGTATTGTGTGCTACAAGCAGCAACTTCTGCAGCGCCGAAAAACAATTCCGCACTCCGCTTGAGTATGGTGGACAACGCACTCCCAATGCACAGTGGACTGTTACGGGAAGCGGAAGCGTTGTTATAGGCAAGGGTGACGGACCTTATATAGATGCTATAACCTGCGGAAGAATTGTCGATTTAGGTGTGTGCGACATCGGCAATATGGGCGCGGCGATGGCTCCTGCATTTGTAGACAGCATTCTGCGTCATCTTAAAGCCGTGGGGAAAAGCATCACGGATTATGACCTCATCTTATCGGGCGATCTCGGTCTTATCGGCAAAAGCATAGCAACAGAGCTTTTTGAAAAAGAGGGCATTTCTTCAGGCTACAACTACAACGACTGCGGCGCGATGATTTTCGACAAAAAAATGCAGGACACACACGCAGGCGGAAGCGGATGCGGATGCGCCGCATCGGTGCTTTGCGGATATATTCTCCCGAAAATGCAAAAAGGCGAATTAAAGCGAGTGCTTTTCGCGGCGACGGGTGCGCTTATGAGCCCGACTGCCACTATGCAGGGCGAAAGCATACCATCAATCTCACACGTTATTTCACTTCAGGCATAAATCCTCTTGAAATCAAATAGTATATAACAAGAGGTGTCGGATGTGAAAAAATACTTCATTAAATATATATGGATAGCGGCGGCACTATTGTTGCCGCTTATGCTTTTTCTGCAACACGTTTTTGCCGAGGCGGGCGAAAAAGTAATTTATATCACTTTTGATGACGGGCCCACACTTAACACCCCCACCATTATAAAGACGCTTGAGGAGCATGGTGCAAAAGCGACATTTTTTGTGCTTGAGGAAAGAATTTCTATGTACCCCGATTTTATAAAGGAGATTTATCACAGTAAAAATGCGATAGGGCTGCACGGAGTCAGCCACAGCGAAGCGATATACTATACTCCCACCTCTCCGCTTGAAGAAATGAAAAAAACGGAGAAGACATTAAAAAGTGTGCTCGGGCGTGGTAGCAAGCTGGTGAGAGTGCCTTTCGGCTCAAGCTACCGCCTGACGCGTGAAATGGCAAAAAATCTTGAGGATGACGGCTACGTAATATGGGACTGGAACGTTGACCCGCGTGACAGTGTGGGAACTATCATCCCCGAAAAAGTAATGGCAAATCTCGTGCGCGACCTCAAAAGGTGCAAAACTACCCCCGTGATGCTTCTTCACGACAGAAAAAGCACCGCAAATCTTCTTCCAATGATACTTGATTATTTAAAAAGCGAAGGGTACACTATGCTTCCGCTGAATGATAAGGAAGAGCCGATAAATCAGCTTCAAAACCGTTAAAAGCGAAAATTTCACTTTTGTATTGACAAAAGGTTTTTACTGTGATATTATGCTATTTGGCGTATTATCCCGTTGCTATGGATTGCGGTTTCTCCAACCTTTTCCTTGGTTTCACCAACACTTGCACAAGCCCCATACGGTCTAAAAAGGCAAATTAAATTTAACAAGCACAGAGCGTATTGAGTTTGTGCAAGTGTTGGTTAGGGAGTTTTTGCCATAAAATATTTTAAGGAGGTTTTCTTATGTTAAAGGAAACAAAGCAGAGCATTATCGATCAGTACAAGCTTCACGAGGGCGACACAGGTTCTCCCGAGGTTCAGATTGCTATTCTCACAGAGAGAATCAATCACCTCAACGAGCATCTTAAGGTTTACAAGAAGGACCATCATTCAAGACGCGGTCTTCTTAAGATGGTTGGTCAGAGAAGAGGTCTTCTCAACTATCTTACAAAGGTTGACATCAACCGTTACCGTGCAATCGTTGAAAAGCTCGGTCTCAGAAAGTAAGCAAAATATTGTCGGGGAAGAATTTTCTTCCCCGACGTATTAAAGTCAGGGTTTTCCTGACTTTTTGTCAATATGAGAGGGTGTTGGGTTAGCACTTAAGAAAGAGGGACGAGCTATGCTCCTTCATTTTTCTTAAGTGATAAACAACTACCCTTTCAAAAAATATATTTGGAGGTATAGTTTATGTTTAAGACTTTTGAAACAGAGTTTTGTGGCAGAAAACTTGTTGTTGAAACAGGTAAAATGGCACAGCTTGCAGGCGGAAGCTGTCTTGTTCGCTACGGTGAAACCGTTGTTCACGCAACTCCTACCGCAGCAGCAAAGCCCAGAGAAGGCGTTGATTTCTTCCCTCTGGCAGTAGATTATGAGGAAAAGCTTTACGCTGTTGGTAAAATCCCCGGCAGCTTCTTAAAGAGAGAGGGCCGTCCTACTGAAAAGGCGATTTTGGCTTCAAGATGTATCGACCGTCCCATCCGTCCTCTTTTCCCCAAGGACCTTCGTAATGACGTTGCAGTTGTTACAACAGTTATGAGCGTAGAGCCTGACAACGACCCCGTTGTTACCGCTATGATTGGTGCTTCAATTGCAATTTCAATCTCATCAGTTCCTTTTGCAGGTCCTATCGCTGGCGCAACAGTGGGTCTTGTCGATGGCAAGGTTGTTGTTAACCCCACAAAGGAGCAGCGCGATAAGAGTGAGATGTTCCTCACAATTGCAGGTACAAAAGAAAAGGTTAATATGATTGAAGCAGGTGCTAACTGTGTTCCCGAAGATCTTGTGTTCGAGGGTATTATGGCTGCACACGCTGAAATCGCAAAGATTTGTGAATTTATCGAAGGCATCCAGAAGGAAATCGGCAAGCCCAAGTTCAATTACGAGCATATGGAAGTGCCCGAGGATGTTTACGAAGCAGTTAAGGAAGTTGCTATCGAAAAGGTTCGCGCAGCTCTTGATACAGATGATAAGAACATCCGCGAGGAAAATCTCAAGGAAGTTTACAGCTTTGTTTATGAAGCTCTCGCAGATCGTTTCCCCGAAATGGAAGGCGTTATCGACGAAGCTCTCTATAAGCTCCAGAAGTATGTTGTCCGCCGCTGGATTCTTGATGACGGTAAGCGCGTTGACGGTCGCGGTCTTGACGACATCCGACCCCTTGCATCAGAAGTAGGTATCCTTCCCCGTACACACGGCAGCGGTATGTTCACTCGCGGACAGACACAGGTTCTTACAACCTGTACTCTCGGTATGGTCTCCGAGGAGCAGCTTCTCGACGGTATCGATGATGAGGAAACAAAGCGCTATATGCACCACTACAACTTCCCCTCATACTCCGTTGGTGAAACAAGAGCTAGCCGTGGTCCCGGACGCCGCGAAATCGGTCACGGTGCACTTGCTGAAAAGGCACTCGTTCCCGTTATCCCTTCAACAGATGAGTTCCCCTACACACTCCGTCTTGTATCCGAAGTTCTTTCTTCTAACGGTTCTACATCACAGGGTAGTATCTGCGGAAGCACACTTGCACTTATGGATGCAGGCGTTCCGATTAAGGCACCCGTTGCAGGTATCTCCTGCGGTCTTGTAACAGAGGGCGACAGATATATTACAATGGTTGATATTCAGGGTCTTGAAGACTTCTTCGGCGATATGGACTTCAAGGTAGCAGGTACAAAGAATGGTATCACAGCCATTCAGGTTGATATCAAGATTGACGGTCTTAAGCCCGAAATCATCCGCGAAGCTCTTGAAAAGACTAAAGAAGCTCGCTTTAAGATTCTTGATGAATGTATGCTTCCCTGCATCGCAGAGCCTCGCGCAGAGCTTTCAAAATATGCTCCCAAGATTATCTCCACTACTATTGACCCCGAAAAGATTCGTGAAGTTATCGGTAGCGGCGGTAAGGTAATTCAGAAGATTGTTGCTGAAACAGGCGTTAAAATTGATATCGAGGACAACGGTACAGTATTCTTCGCAACAACTGACAGCGACGCCGCAGAGAGAGCACTTCGCATTGTTCGCGGTATCGCAGGCGATATTGAAATCGGCGACGTGTTCAGTGCAACTGTTACCAAGATTATGGAATTCGGTGCATTTGTTGAGTATCTCCCCGGGAAGGAAGGCCTTGTTCACATCAGCAAGCTCGACACAAAGCGTGTTGAAAAGGTTTCTGATGTTGTAAGCGTAGGCGACCGCATCAATGTTATGCTTATAGAAATTGACCGTATGGGACGCTACAATTTCTCTCGCAAAGACACAATGATTTCTACTGAAGAATAAAACGAGGAAGCGTCCATCACAGATGGACGCTTCTTTTTGACTTGAAAAGGCATATACTATAAAAGACCTATCAAGATTGGAGATTATGCTATGAATATAGTAGTACTTGCAGGGGGGCTCAGCACCGAGCGCAACGTTTCTCTCACAACCGGCGCAAAGGTGCAAAATGCACTCGTTCAAAATGGACATCACGCGATTTTAGCCGATGTTTTTATGGGTTATAAGCTCTCAAATACAATTGAAGAAGAATTCAGGAATGCTACAAAGGGTGTTGAAATCGAGAAAATAAGCACACTTGTGCCCGACCTTGAAGCAATTAAAAAATCAAGAGGTACAAATCCCGATGTATTTTTCGGTGAAAATATAATTGAGCTTTGCTCATATGCTGACGTGGTTTTTATGGCGCTTCACGGCGACAATGGTGAAAATGGCAAGCTTCAGGCGGCATTTGACCTGCTTGGCATCAAATATACGGGCAGCGGATACCTTGGTTGCGCAGTAAGTATGCACAAAAATCTTACAAAGCAGCTTTTCAGAGCCTTTGGCGTGCCTACTCCCGAGGGCAGAATGATTAAAAAGGGAGAAAAGGTTTCTTTCTCTGATTTCGGTAGCAAGAAGCTCGTTGTCAAGACCTGCTGCGGAGGCTCCTCTATCGGTGTTTATATCGTGGATAACGAAAAAGCTTTTATTGAAGCAATAGAAAGCGCTTTCCTTCTTGAGGATGAAATTCTGGTTGAGGATTATATCGAGGGACGCGAATTTTCAGTTGGTGTGCTTGGCGAAACTGCTCTTCCCGCGATTGAAATTATCCCCAAAGAAGGTTTCTACGATTACAAAAACAAGTATCAGGCAGATGCCACAATAGAAATCTGTCCTGCAGATATCACTAAAGAACAGTCAGATAAAATGAAAAATGCTGCTGTGAAGGCATTTAAGACGCTTGGTCTTAATGGTTATGCCCGTATGGACTTTCTTATGGACAAAGACGATAATGTCTATTGCCTCGAGGCAAATGCTCTCCCCGGGATGACTCCTACAAGCCTTCTTCCGCAGGAGGCGGCGGCAGTGGGTATTTCCTATAACGAGCTTTGCGAAAAGATTATTGCTCTGGCATAAGGAGATTATTTTTATGACCGCAAAAATAGATTTTACAATAAGAGAAATAATGGTAGCTGCAAATGGCTCATTTACGGGTGACTGCGCCCTTCTGGACGAGTGCATTACAACTACCGTATTAGATAGCCGAAAGGCGGTAGCCGGCAGTCTTTTTGTTGCAATAAAGGGAGATAAGGTGGACGGCTATGACTATATCCCTGCGGCTGTGGAAAATGGTGCTCTTTGCGTTATCACAAATCGCGCATATGAGGGTTTTCCCTGCATCGTCGTAAATGACAGCGTTGAGGCGCTCCAAAAGGTTGCACGCGCGTACCGCAAGAAGCTTAATATTTCAGTTATCGGCATAACTGGCAGTGTCGGCAAGACTACCACAAAGGAAATTGTCGCATCCGTTTTGTGCCAGAAATACTCCGTTGTAAAGACAGAGGGCAATTTCAATAACGGACTTGGTCTTCCTCTTACGATTATGTCAATCCGTCCTGAAACGGAAGTTGCAGTTGTGGAGATGGGAATGAACCATTTTGATGAAATGAGGCTCCTTTCCTCTATTGCACTTCCCACGATGTGTATTATGACAAATGTAGGTATCTCCCATATAGAAAACCTCGGCTCGCGCGAAAATATATTAAAAGCAAAGAGTGAGATTTTTGACCATATGAGCAGAACCGCGCGCTGCATATTAAATGGCGACGACGATATGCTGAGGACTCTCGACAGACCTAACCGCTGCTACTACGGATTTGATTCCGATAACGATATTTACATAGAATCGTTCTATGAGCGCGGATTTGAAGGAACTGATTTTGAGGCGCAGATGTTCGGCGAAAGATATAACTGCCACATAAATGTTCCTGGAAGGCACGTTCTTTTTGCGGCTATGGCGGCTATGGCGGCAGGAAGCTGGCTCGGTCTTACACATAGCCAGATTGAAGACGGTATTATGAGCGCAAAAACAATTGGCGGACGCACAAATATAATTAAAACCTCTAAATACACTCTTATAGATGACTGCTACAACGCCGCACCGCAGTCTATGATGAGCGGAATCGACCTTCTCGTAAAGAGCGACGGATATCCCAGAAGCGTGGCTATATTCGGCGATATGGGTGAGCTTGGCGCAGATGAAAAGTATCTGCATAAATCAGTCGGAGAATATGCGGCAAAGAGTAAGGTTGACCTTCTTATCGCAATCGGCACTCTTTCAAAAGAGATTTTCGACGGAGCAGTCAAAAAGGGTGGCTGTGCGATGTGGTTTGAAACAAAAGAGGAATTTCTCGAAAAGAAAGATTCTATCCTTAAAGACGGCGACGCTATTCTTATAAAAGCATCTCACTTTATGGATTTTGCTAAAATTGTAGAAGCACTTAAAGATTGACATAAAAAATGCAGTTCAAGATGAACTGCATTTTTTGTTTATTCTATCGGCACAATCTTTGCAGAGTCTACATTAGGTATATGTCTGCGAAGTATTCTCTTCCTATTCATACGAAATGCCATACTGCGATATTCCACTCTTGCAAGAACTTCCTTTTCCTTATAATTGCGACACAGAAGCCCCGAAAGAAGAATTATAATCGCCACGCAGAAATGTGCAAGTGCTGATGAATATATGTAGGAAAGGTCAGGAATATAGGAGATATTTCCGAGATTTTCAAGATTGAGCACCTGCATAGGCATCGCAAAAGCATTTATAAGCGGACGCGTCAAATCTGTCGAAAGCACAATAAGGCTTATTGCGGCATAGATTGCATATGCGCATATACTTATAATGCAGTAATCCGAGAATTTTGCGAAAACGCTGTAATAAAAACGCTGGCGTCTTAAAAGCATAAGAACAAATATTACCATAGCTGCTGCCGAGCACAGGAATGTGAAGAAATCCTCGTACTTATCGAACACTTTATCCAACACAAACTCTTTTATGAGGAAAAGCGGAAGCGAGCATAAAATTGAATAGAAGGAAATAATGAGTGCTCTTTTTGTTATCTCGTCTGCAAGGACGGGAAATCTTGAGAAGCCGCAAATCTGCACAATTGAGAGCATTACTGAAAATACTATCGCAAAGTTTATGCAGGCTGTTCTTAAAAATGGGATGTCTGAAACAAATGTCCTGAAAAGAGCAAAGAATGAAAGCGCAACAAATGCTCCGAAAATGAGCTTTGAAAAGAAGACAGCGCATATGAAAAGCGGGGAAACCTCTCTGCTTTGATTCTTGAGAGGAAGTGCTCTGTACACTTTCTTCTTTCTTCCTGAAGGACTGTTTTTATCGTCGGTAAGCACCCCTATGGTATGAACGAAGCCTGATTTTTTAACAATCAGCGAGTGCACCAACGCAATGGGAAATAATAGCAGTGCATAGATATACCATTTTGAAAAGTGAAGGTCTTTACATGCCGCAATAATAGCAGGCACAAATGCCGCAATTACTAAAACGAGTATCGCCACGACTAAATAATATGTCACCTTTATCTCCCCTTATATTTTATTTGTTATCAATAAGCCTTGCCCCAGTAAACCATTGTCTTTGCCTTTTTGCCGCAGCAAACACAAGTTTCACCAAGGTTTTCCTGCTCAAAGGGCATACAACGTGCAGTTGCACCTGTATCTTCCTTGATTTTGGTTTCGCACGCCTCATCGCCGCACCACATTGATTTTACAAAGCCTGGCTTTGTATCAACGATTTCTTTGAATTCCTCGTAATCCTTTGCGATGTAGGTATGCTCATTACGGTGAGAAAGCGCCTTATTAAAGAGATTTTCCTGAATATCATCAAGAAGCTTTGCTACTGTCTCTTCAATGTTATCAAGAGAAACCACGCTCTTTTCACCCGTATCACGTCTTACGAGTACACAAGAGTTATTTTCAATATCCTTGGGGCCGATTTCAAGTCTTACGGGAACACCCTTCATTTCGTATTCCGCAAACTTCCAGCCCGGAGTCTTATCTGAAAGGTCAATATCTGCGCGAAGAGTCTTTTTAAGATTATTGCAAAGCTCTGTTGCCTTTTCTGCCACGCCCTCTTTGTGCATGGCAATCGGAACTACCATTACCTGCTTGGGAGCAATTCTGGGAGGAAGAACAAGACCGCTGTTATCCCCGTGCACCATAATGAGTGCACCGATAAGACGTGTGGTAACGCCCCATGATGTCTGGAACACGTGCTGAAGCTTGTTTTCCTTGTCTGAATACTGGATGCCAAATGCCTTTGCAAAACCGTCGCCAAAGTTATGGCTGGTGCCTGACTGAAGTGCCTTTCCGTCGTGCATAAGGCTTTCTATAGTATAGGTCGCAACTGCACCTGCAAATTTTTCTTTATCTGTTTTTCTGCCCTTTACAACAGGGATTGCAAGATACTGCTCGCAGAAATCTGCATATACATTGAGCATACGGATTGTTTCTTCCTGCGCTTCCTCTGCCGTTGCGTGGGCGGTGTGACCCTCCTGCCACAAGAATTCCATACTGCGGAGGAACGGACGGGTTGTCTTTTCCCAACGAACTACGCTGCACCACTGATTATAAAGCTTGGGAAGATCGCGGTGGGACTGAATGATATTTTTATAATGCTCGCAGAAAAGAGTTTCACTTGTGGGACGCACGCACATACGCTCGGTGAGTTTTTCTCCGCCGCCGTGAGTTACCCACGCCACCTCTGGCGCAAAGCCTTCAACGTGGTCCTTTTCCTTTTCAAGAAGGCTCTCGGGAATAAACATAGGCATATACACGTTTTCGTGACCGAGCTCCTTGAATTTGGAGTCAAGCGTATGCTGAATATTCTCCCATAATGCGTACGCATAAGGACGGAAGACGCAGCATCCCTTGATGCTTGTATATTCAATGAGGTCTGCCTTTTTTACAATGTCGGTGTACCAACGGGCGAAGTCCTCATCCATTGATGTGATTTCTTCTACTAATTTCTTTTCTTTGCTCATGGTCAAAACCCCTTAACAAGTATATTATTCATCTATTTTATTCTATCAAATAAGGCGCATTTTGTCAATTGCTCAATTGACAAATTCGCCTTTCTGTTATAAAATCTAACGAAAGGGGGTATTCTACCTATGGAAAGACGCGACAAGCATAATTATTATCTTGATATAGCAACAACCGTACTTGAAAGAGGCACCTGCCTTCGCAGAAATTACGGTTCAATTATCGTTAAAAACGATGAAATAATCTCAACGGGCTACACCGGTGCGCCCCGTGGCAGAAAAAACTGTATGGACCTTGGTTTTTGCCGCAGAGAAAAGCTTCAGGTGCCCCGTGGCGAGAGATACGAGCTTTGCAGAAGCGTACATAGTGAGGCAAATGCCATTATAAGTGCGCCAAGACGAGATATGATTGGCGCAACGCTCTACCTTGCAGGACGCGACTGTAAGACGGGCGAGCTTGTGCATGACGCTACAAGTTGTGCTATGTGTAAGCGCCACATTATAAATGCAGGTATTTCAAAGGTTATAGTGCGCCGCGATGAGAACAGCTATGAAATCATAGATGTTGAGCGTGACTGGATTGAAAATGACGACAGCCTTGGCGATATTCTCGGATATTGATGGAGATGAATTGATTGATTTATAAAGATGTTACCGGGCTTATCGGGAAAACTCCCCTGATGGAGCTTATAAATTATGAAAAAGAAAATAATCTTGACGCAAAAATCATAGCAAAGCTTGAATTTTTCAACCCCGCAGGAAGCGTCAAGGACCGCGTAGGCGCTAAAATGATTGAGGATGCCGAAAATAAAGGTCTTCTCAAAAAGGGCAGTGTGATAATTGAGCCGACAAGCGGAAACACAGGCATTGGTCTTGCATGTTGTGCGGCGGCAAAGGGATATAAGGTTATTCTTACTATGCCCGAAACTATGTCCGTCGAAAGAAGGCTGCTCCTTGCCGCTTACGGTGCCGAGATTGTGTTGACCGACGGCAAAAAGGGCATGAGCGGAGCTATTGAAAAAGCAAATGAGCTTGCAAAGGAATATGAAGGAAGTTTTATCCCCTCGCAGTTTGAAAACGAAGCAAATCCGCTTGCTCATTACGAAACTACGGGGCCTGAAATATGGGAAGATACCTTGGGCGAGGTTGATATATTCGTGGCAGGTATAGGCACGGGCGGAACGATAAGCGGAACGGGAAAATACCTGAAAGAAAAGAATCCCGATATAAAAATCGTGGGCGTAGAGCCGAGCGATTCCCCCCTTATCACAAAAGGTGTGAGCGGAAGCCACAAAATTCAGGGAATCGGGGCAAACTTTATCCCGAAAACATTTGATGATACTATTTGTGATGAGATTATCACCGTTGATTCCGAGGACGCTTATGAAGCAGGCAGAAGCCTTGCAAAAAAGGAGGGCATCCTCGTGGGAATTTCCTCGGGAGCAGCGCTTCACGCGGCAAAAGCCCTTGCTGAAAGAGCCGAAAACCGCGGCAAAACAATCGTGGTGCTTCTTCCCGACTCGGGCGAGAGATATTTAAGCACAGAAATGTTTAAATGATAAAAAAGAGGGTGGGAGATATTTTCTGTCCTCTTTATAAAAAATTTTTAAAAAAATTGTTGACAAGCCACATTTCGTGTGTTATTATAATATGCGTGTCACGGGTTGTGAAATTGAATATAAGCTGGTGTAGCTCAATTGGCAGAGCAGCTGATTTGTAATCAGCAGGTTGCGGGTTCGAGTCCCATCACCAGCTCCAGGGAGAGTTCCCGAGCGGCCAAAGGGGGCAGACTGTAAATCTG
>JAZNTQ010000019.1:0-11364 GCA_045591865.1 Clostridia bacterium | reverse complement strand
AATGTATTTGATTGCACAGTTTGGTGCACTGCACTAAATAAAACAAAGGATAGCGAAAAGCATGAGAAATTCTACAATAGAAAAGCCCGTTTCAAAGCGGATTGAAATTTCACCTGAAGAAATAAAGATAAGAGAGAATATCGGGAAGAAGAAAAGAATAAGAAAGATAAAGAGAGCGGCATCACTTTTTATATGTCTGCTTGTAATATTAGTGTGTATAGGAGTGATAGCATCTATCGTGTCAGATAAAGCTTGCAACGAAACACCCACTTATGAAACCCTGCCACCTGAAGAAACGCAAAACCCCTATACTGCCTTTTCATTCTATAAAGAAGATTACCAGAAACGCTATGAAAATTATGCTTCTCTAAATCCCGAGCTGTCTCCCGAAGAAATCGTGTGGATGGTTAACTCAAATCAGGATAAAGAGAAATATAACTACGACATACCCGTTTCTGGTTACGACAATATAGCAATAATCGTCAACAAGTATTATAAAGTCCCCGACGATTATGAGCCGAGCGACCTTGTACTCGTAGACGGGCAAAAGATGAGGCAGGAGGCGGCAGATGCATTTAAAAAAATGCAAAACGATGCGAAGTGTGAAGGTCTTAAAATCCTGGCCGTTTCAGGCTACAGAACGGTCAGCTATCAGCGAGGGCTTTATAACCGCTATCTTGGGAGTGACTCTCCCGAAAACGTAGACAGATACAGTGCGCGCGCAGGCTATAGCGAGCACCACACGGGACTTGCAGTTGATGTGTTCGGCTCAAAGGATGGACTCAGACAGTTTGAAACAACTCCCGAATATCCGTGGGTAAAAGAAAATTGCTATAAGTACGGCTTCATCATTCGCTACCTTAAAGAAACAGAGCATATCACAGGCTACGAGGCAGAGCCTTGGCATCTGCGTTATGTAGGCCTTGAGATAAGCACTGATATGAAAGAAAAGGGAATAAATAGCCTCGAAGAATACCACGCCAAGTACCTCCAATAGCTGCACAGTTTGGGTGCACAGTTTGGGGACGGGACACTTTTTGTTCAATTATAATAACCAGAGGAGTGTGACGAAAATTATTCGTCACACTCCTTTTTTATAAAACTACATCATTCCACATAATCTTCGATAAGGCTTAATACCTCATCAATTGATTCAGTCTCAATTCCCTCTTTTAGTCTTTCTCGGTCACTTTTGGGGAGAAGATTTACCGCAATATCATATTCACTGTGTATTTGTTCGTCGCCATTTGCGTATCTTATAAAAAGTGAAAGCTTATTCGCATTCTCCTTGAGTATATATGTTTCCTTAAAATTTTCTACAAGATTTTTAGCGGCGGCATCAGAACTGAGCGAAAAAACCTCGGGAATTTCTTCCTTTTCCACTGCCACAATGGGAGCAACTTCCTTTTCCTTGCTTCTGCTCACTCCCGAAATATATCCCGTCATTGTGAAGAGGAACACCCCTATAAATAGCCCTGCATAGATTAAAAAAGATTTCATTTTCATAAATTTCACTACCTCTTATTACCTTTAGTCTGTACAGAAGATGGCGTATTATTCAAAAAAAGTGGCTTTGTAACACTTTTTTAATGCTTTGGTGGTATACTTAACTATATATTGGTGTATTATGCAAAAAAATCTGCTACAGGAGGTGCGCTTCTATGGTAAAAAAATCATCAGGCAGCACAAAGAAAACTGCAAAACGCAGACGTAAAAATAAATTTTCCATAAGACTTTTTTCAGGACTTGGAGTAATTCTGGGTATAGTAATTATTGCAGTAATAGGTCTTGTTGTCGGCTCTCTCATCGGCTATGTCGAGGATGCAGAGCTTATTGATGTTGAAAATATGCGTCTTAACCTCACCTCACTTGTCTATGTGGAAGACCCTGAAACGGGTGAGATGATAGAATACGAACAGCTTTTCGATACAGAAAATCGCATCTGGGTATCGAGCAAGGAAATCCCCGACCATCTTAAAAATGCTTTCGTAGCTATTGAGGACGAGCGCTTCTATTCACACAGCGGTGTTGACATAAAGCGTTTCATGGGCGCCGCAATTCAGTACATTACCAAAAAGGGTAATTCAAGCTACGGCGGAAGTACCATCACGCAGCAGCTTGTCAAAAACCTTACGCAGGATGATGAATACTCGGTAAAGCGTAAAATCAAGGAAATTTATCGTGCTTTCAATATGGAAAGACAGCTTTCCAAGGAAGAAATCCTTGAATATTATCTCAACACGATTTACCTCAGCCAGAAGTGTAACGGTGTTGCAAGTGCATCTCTCACATATTTCGGCAAAGAGGTTTCGGAACTTTCTCTTGCTGAATGTGCATCTATTGCAGGCATCACGCAGTATCCCACAAAGTATGACCCTCTGCAGAACCCCGAAAATAACAAGCAACGCCAGTTGGTCATCCTCAAAAAGATGTACGAGCTTGGCTTCATTACGGAAAAGGAATATAACGAGGCAAAGGAAGAGAAGCTCAATTTCGTAAAGAAGAATGTATCAAACAATTCCCAGTACCACAGCTATTTCACAGATGCGGTAATCGACCAGGTTATCGAGGATTTGATAAAAGAATATAAGTACACAAAGGAATACGCAGTAAAAATTCTCTATAACGGGGGTCTCCAGATTTATCTTTCAATGGATCCCGAAATGCAGAAGCATATGGACGCAGTCTATAATGACCCCGCGGCATTCCAGAAAGCGTCAGGAACAACGCAGCCCCAGTCATCAATGGTTATAATGGACCCCTACACGGGCCTTGTAAAGGCACTTGCGGGCGGCAGAGGTGAAAAAGAGGGTAACCGTACGCTTAACCGTGCCACACAGACACTTCGTCAGCCCGGTTCAACAATAAAGCCTCTCACAGTATACGCACCTGCAGTTGAATACGGACTTATAAAGCCTGATACTATTGTAAACGATGCTCCCGTACAGTTTGGTGACTGGGCACCGAGAAATGATGACCGTGCATTTTTAGGCAGAATTACTGTAGCTGCGGCACTTCGCGGCTCAAGAAACGTACCTGCAGTAAAAATATGTAATTATGTGACGCCGCAGGCATCATTTAACTTTATGAAGAATAATCTCCACGTTGATTCGCTCGTTGAAAAGCGTACGAAAAACGGTAAGGTTATGAGCGATATAGGTCTTGCGCCGATTGCTCTTGGAGGACTTACAGACGGTGTTTCCGTCCTTGATATGTGTGCGGCTTACTGCACCTTCCCAAATGGAGGCAAGTACATCAAGCCCTCGCTTTACACAAAGGTTCTTGATTCAGAGGGCAACGTACTCCTCGAGCACAAGGTGCGCGAAGAGGTGGCTATGAGTGAAACAACTGCAGAAGCTATGATAAGTATGCTTACGAGCGCTGTTGAAGGCGGTACAGGTACTGCGGCAAGGCTTTCAGGAATGCGTGTTGCAGGTAAAACAGGTACAACCTCAAGCAATCACGACAGATGGTTTGTCGGCTTTACCCCCTATTATGTGGGTGCAGTATGGTTTGGTTACGACACCCCTGCAACGCTTCGCGGATTTTCGCCAAACCCTGCAGCAGTAGCGTGGAGAAAGGTTATGGCACCTATCCATAAGGAACTCAAGAACAAGCCCTTCCTTGAAGATGAGGAAAAGGGTAAATACAGCATTATGATTTGTGAAGACAGCGGAATGCGAGCAACCCCTGCGTGCAAAAACCTCGCAAGCAAAAAGTACAAGAGCAGTAAAATCCCCACAGAACTTTGCACAGACCACCCCTACGAATTTAATGAAAACCTTCTTTCAGAGGGTGTAATTGAAAAGAATGAGGAAGTAGAGGGTATTACAGATTTTGGAGATATGACATCAGGAGAATTAGAGGGCGGAGAAACAGTCCCCGAAGTTCAGCCTTCAACCCCTGATAGCGAGCCTGCAACACCGCCGCCCGCTTCCTCTGGTAACGAAGGATTTGTAGAAGGCTTATAAAAAGGAGAATATAATGGGATACAAAGAGTATTTAGTTAAAAGAAAAAAAGGAGCAAAAGAAATTTTGCTTTCAGTTTTAATCTATATAGCGGCAATCATACTTTCGCTAGCGGGTATAATCTTTCTCCCTGCTATGGCGGGCGTGGAGCTTCTTATTTCGGTAGGCTTTCTTTACGGAGGCTACTGGCTTTCTTCAAAGTTTAACCGCGAGTTTGAGTACACGGTTACGGAAGACGCTGTTGATGTAGACGTTATTTTTAATGCCTCGCGCAGAAAAAGACTTATTTCTTTTTCCATGAAGGAAGTTGAGAAGATTGCCCCTGTGAACGGAGATGAATATGCCGCCTTTTCAAAGGGCGATTACCAAGAAATCGATGCAACTACGCGCAGAAAAGATGCAAATGTGTATTTTGCTGCCGTGGAGAAAAACGGAAAGTTTCTGGTGAAGTTTGAACCTCCCGTCACGGCACTTCAAGAACTTCGCAAATACGCTCCCTCAAAGGTTGTTATAAGTCAGTAAGGAGCTGATAGTATGCTATTCTTATCGGTTGATATGATAAGAGAGGCAGAGGCGCGTGCGATGGAGAATGTGTCTTCGATGCATCTCATAGAAAATGCCGCAAAGGTCTGCTTCGACGAAATAAAAGAGTTTAATTCCGTAAGAGTTTACTGCGGAAAAGGAAATAATGGCAGTGACGGTTACGCCACTGCCATTTTGTTAAAAAAGCACGGAAAACGTGTCGAGATTGTTCAGGTAATGGAGCCACAAAGCGAGGAGTGTAAAATTCTTGCGAAAAAGGCAGTTGACGAAGATATCCCCGTTCTTTCTGCGCTTACATTTCCCACAGAGGCTTTTGACTGTACCCTTGATGCCATCTTCGGCATCGGTGTAAAGGGTGATATCACGGATGAGAGAATTATCCGCGCGGTAGAAATGATAAATTCCTCGGATTCTTACACCGTCTCCTGTGATGTCCCCAGCGGTATGGATGCCGATACTGGTTGTGCGTGTGGAGTCTGCGTAAAAGCAGATAAGACAGTAACCTTTACTGCACCCAAGAGGGGTATGCTTTCAAATGAAAGTGTGGACTTGTGCGGAGAAATTGTAATCGCAGAGGTTGGAATCCCCGTAGACTATAATAATATTACTGCGGCTACCTGCGTTCCGCTTACGGACAAGCTTGTAAAGACAATTCTCCCTGCTCGCAGTCGTTATAGCCACAAAGGAACCTTCGGCACAGCAGTAATCGTCGCAGGAAGCCAGACGATGTCGGGCGCGGCAGCGATGGCAGCATTGGCGGCACTCCGAAGCGGATGCGGACTTGTGAAGATTCTTGCGCCTGCACCTATATGCCCCGTTTTGAATATATTGGTAAAGGAAGCAATTATAATTCCTCTGCCGCATCAAAATGGAGTAATGCTTCCCAATCTCACAGAAGACGCCCTCTATGCGATAAGGACTGCAGGAAGTGTTCTTGTAGGTTGCGGAATTGGAAGAGGAAATCACGCCCAGTTGATTACAAACATATTAAGTACTGCCTCCTGCCCTGTAATAATTGATGCGGATGGAATAAATGCACTTGCAGGGAAAACAGAGATAATTAAAAACAAGGATGTGCTTTTAACACCTCACGTCAGGGAGTTTTCACGCATCAGCGGATATGATATATCTGAAATCGAGAGTAAAAGAATAGCACTTGCCGATAAATTTGCCTGTGATATGGGAATAAATCTTCTCCTCAAGGGTGCGCGCACAGTTATTACATATGGTGGAAGTAATAAGTACGTTTCCGCCATTTCCACAAGTGCACTTGCCAAGGCTGGCAGCGGAGATATTCTCTCGGGAATAATTGTATCCCTTGCGGCACAGGGACTTTCGCTTACGGACAGCGCAGCGGCAGGATGCTATATTCATTCGCGTGCAGGAATTCTTTGCGAAAAAGAAACAGGTGCATATGGAGTAACCGCTGACGACATCATAAAGAAAATCACCCTTGCAATAAAAGAAATAAAATAAATTTCCGCGGAAAAATTTGTATCAGAAGATAAAGGTATGTGCATAATAGGAGTGTAGATTTTCAAACCACTACACTAGGCGAAAGCCTACATAATAAAGTTTGGTAGAACTTACATTTGACCTGCCGAGGATAATATAGTATAATGTACGTAGTTATTTTATTATAGGGGGCGTGTCAGATGGAAGAGAAAGCACAGCGCACAATATCTGTCACATTGCCCGATTTCTTGGTTGAGGAGACGGACACAATCGCCTCGTCACTTAATCGGTCACGAAGTGAATTTATTGCACTGGCAGTAAACCATTATGTTAACGAATACAAAAAAATTGAATTAAAGGAACAAATGAAAAAGGGATATTTGGAAATGGGCAAGATAAATTTATCTCTTGCCGAAAATTCCCTGTTATCCGATGAAAGTGCGTGTAAAATCTACGAGGATTTTTTATCGGAGAGTGAATAATTTGATAGTAAAACGCGGTGATATTTTTTATGCTGATTTAAGCCCTGTAATCGGTTCGGAACAGGGAGGCGTAAGACCTGTGCTTGTAGTACAAAATGATGTTGGGAATAAATACAGTCCCACCGTTATTGCAGCAGCGATAACAAGCAAAATCAACAAGGCGAAGCTTCCCACGCATATTGAAATTGATGCAGAGCACTACGGCCTCTCGCGAGACAGTGTGATACTGCTCGAGCAGGTGCGCACAATCGACAAGCAGCGCCTTCGCGAGAAAATCGGCAAACTTGATGAACTGCAAATGATAAAAGTCAACGACGCTATATCGGTAAGCTTTGGCCTCGTTGGAAATTGAAAGGATGATTACCTATGAAAAAAAGAATAGCAATAATTCTTTGTGCTCTGGGAGTTATTTTTGCCCTTGGCTCATATGCTGCACAACCCGGCACAGAGGCAGACCCGCTCATCACAAAGAGTTATATTGAAAGCGTTGTTATGCCTCAAACGAAGTTTAAGGTAGTTAATGTACCTGCAGGAAAGAGTGTTATCTGCTCTTCGGGAACGGAGCTTATCTTAAGAATGGGTCAGTGCACTGTTGTAGGCACGCAAAAGGGCGGCGTAAGTGATGTAACAATGGGGTTTGACCTTGCTGACGGAATTGTTGTGCAGGGAAATCATCTTCTCATAGTTCCGCTTGATGACGGCAGAGGAGTAAGAACTGCTACCGACTGCATATTTATGATTAAGGGCGGATATGAGATAAGATAATCTGGATAATTTTAATAGGAATCCGATAAAGGATTCCTATTTTTTTTGTGCCAAAAAAGGACGTGAAGCCGAAAAATGTTACAAACAAAGTCTAAAAACGACCCCCTATATATTGGGGTTTGACGAAAAACAAAGCACAAATAATTAAACAATTGTTACAAAGTTATAACAAAAAACGTAAAAAAGCTTGACAAACGGTACTTTCTTGTTTATAATTAGCAAGGCATTGTCGCCTTGGCGACTTTGCATATAAAAGGACGTGATTTTATGTTTACAGACAGAAAGATTAAGTCAGCCGTTGCAGTAATTTGCGCATCAGCTTCAATTATTATCAATACAGTGAGTGCGATTGCCGCCCCCTTTGGTTATAATGCTGCAGATGATGTTCGTGCGAAGGCGCTTGGCGAATATCTTTCATCAAACGCAGTAATTCTCGCAAAGACAAATCTTCCCGTAGTCAGCGAGGCAAATGAGCTTGCCTTGGAGGAAGCAGTTCTCTATAAGGAGATTACTGTGGATGAAGCAGTTAACTTTAATACAGTAAAAAGACTCAACACTTCTCTCGAAGCAGGAGACACAAAGACTGTCCGCGAGGGTATTCAGGGTGAAAAGAAAGCAACCTACAGAGTAAAGTATGAAAAAGGCGTGGAAGTCTCAAGAGAGCTCGTCTTTGAATATGTTACAGTAGCACCCGTTGACAAAATAGTAGAATATGGCAATAAGTTTGCTTCCAAAGACGCTCCTGTAAACACAGGAAAGCTTGATTACAAATATGTAATCACCTGTCAGGCAACAGCGTATGACCTTTCTGCCGAGGAAAATGGCGGATATGCAGGTCAGACTGCAACAGGCGTTCCGCTTGACAAGGGCGTTATCGCAGTTGACCCCAGAGTAATTCCTCTTGGCTCACGAGTTTATATCGAAGCGCTTGACGGAAGCTGGAGCTACGGATACGCAGTTGCGGCAGACACAGGCGGAGCAATCAAGGGCAACAGAGTTGACCTTTGCTACCGTACACAGTATGAATGTGTACAGTTTGGCAGAAGACCTTGTCGCGTATATGTATTAAGCTAACATAAACTGAAAATCCCTTCATACAATTGATGTATGGAGGGATTTTTTTATGAACAAGGCGACAGTTCTTCTTAAAAACACATTGCTTCTTGCTATGAGCAACATAATATTACGACTGCTTGCGCTTTGTTTTCAGTCATACCTCGCCGCACAGATAGGCGCAGAAAATTTAGGACTATTCGGCATAATATCGTCTGTCGGTGTGGTTTTTGCAACTATATCAATATCGGGCGTGCGCTTCGGCACAACGCGTCTCGTAGCAGAGGAGGAAGGATACGGAAATAAAAATCCCCGCTCGCTTATGAGATGTGCCTTTATCTATTCGCTGGTGTTTGGACTTGTTTCAGGTTTTGTTCTTTATTTTGGTGCCGAGGTACTTTCTCGTTATTGGGTAATGAATAGCTCCGCAACTGTGGCGCTTCGCATAATGGCAATTTCTATGCCCTTTATCGCATTTGGCAGCGTGGCGGAGGGTTATTTCACCGCAAAGCAAAAGGTTTTACGTCTTATCGTAATTGAAATTCTCGCACAGCTTCTGCGCATAGCATTTGTAGTATTTTGCTTTGCGAAACTTAAAAACATGAGCATAATTGATACGCTTTCTCTGGGAATGCTGATAGGCGAGCTTACTGTTTCGCTTGGGGGAATTATACTATATGCTCTCGACAGCATTGGGAAGAAAGAAGAACAACCGAGAAAAGATAATTTGGTGAGACTCATAAAAACATCGCTTCCGCTTGCGATAAGCGCCTATATGAGAACGGGACTTTCTTCCCTTGGTCAGATTATCATTCCTCATGGACTGAGAAAAAGCGGTATGGGAAGAGCGAGCGCATTTGCGAGCTACGGAGTAGTTTCGCAGATGTCTCTGCCCGTCATAATGTTTCCTGCGGCACTGCTTAATGCGCTCGGAGAGGTTTTAGTGCCGCGTCTTACAGAAGCGCAGGTAAAGGGAAGAAAAATAGGGATAAGTTATATCGTTAACCGTGCGCTTCGGCTTGGAGTAGTTTTCAGTTTTGGTGTTGCAGGAGTAATGTTTTTTTATTCGCAACCACTGGGCAGAGGGATATATAAAAGCGTTGAGACAGGACTCTACATAAAAATATTTGCACTGCTTATCCCTATAGTTTACATCGACTGCGTGACGGACGGATGCCTCAAAGGACTTAATCAGCAGCTTCATTCTATGATTTATAATGTGCTTGAGGGGATTATAAACGTCGTGCTGCTTTTTATCCTTTTGCCAAGGACGGCTATTATGGGATATATCGCCGTTATGTATATAAAAGAGGCATTCAATGCTTTCTTAAGCATCAGGCGGCTTTGCAAGGTGACGCAGGTGGATTTTATGTCGTGGGGAATAATGGGTGCGCTAGTGTCTCTTTGCGGTGCAAAGATTTTGTGTGATATAGCACTGCCGTCTGAATCACTATGGGTAAGCATTTTTGTCTACCTTTTGCTTTATATAACACTTCTTTACATATTAAGCGCAGTTTCGCGCGAGGATATCAGGTGGATATTCTCGCTTCTTAAAGCAGACAAAGAGGAAAAAGCACCAAAAAAACTGCTTGTCGGTGTTGACAAAACTGCTTTCGGGCGGTAAAATGAAAGAATAGCAAATAAACCCTAGAGAAAAGAGGCGTCAAAGAATGAAAGGTTTAATTTTACCCGAGGGTTATAGCGCGAAGCTTTCTCTTCGCGAAACACAGCGAGCTATAAAAATCGTTAAGGATAATTTCCAGAAAAAGCTTGCAAAAGAACTGAATCTTGACAGAGTAACCGCCCCCGTTTTAGTAACTAAATCAAGCGGTATTAATGACGACCTCAATGGTGTAGAGCGTAAGGTAGAGTTTGATACTATGGAATGCGGAGACGAGATTGTTGAAATCGTGCAATCTCTTGCCAAGTGGAAACGTATGGCACTTTACCGCTATGGTTACTGTGCAGGCGAAGGTATCTATACCGATATGAACGCGGTGCGCCGAGATGATAAGGTGGATAATGTTCACTCGCTCTTTGTTGACCAGTGGGACTGGGAAAGAGTAATTGACCGCGAGGAAAGAAATATAGAGTTTCTTAAGGAAACTGTCCGCAAGATAGTAAGAGCAGCGGCAGATACGCAGGATATACTCTGCGAAGAATTTCCCGCTCTTGAAAAAACAATTGAGCGCGAGGTTTTCTTCATAACTGCGCAGGAGCTTGAGGATATGTACCCGGGCTTTACAGATAAGGAAAAAGAAGATGCAATCGTAAAAGAGCACAAGACAGTTTTCCTTATGCAGATAGGAAAGGCGCTCAAGAGCGGAAAGCCTCACGATGGTCGTGCGCCTGATTATGATGATTGGTCACTTAATGGCGATATTCTCGTTTGGAACGATGTTCTCGGAAGAAGCCTTGAACTTTCTTCAATGGGTATCCGTGTAGACCGCGAAACTCTCCGTGCACAGCTTTCAGAGCGCAACGCGCTTGAGAGAATGAAGTTTGATTATCACAAAATGATTGACGAGGAAACTCTTCCTCTCACAATTGGTGGCGGCGTAGGTCAGTCAAGACTTTGTATGCAGATGCTTCAGCGCGCGCATATCGGCGAGGTGCAGGTATCTGTATGGCCGGATGAAATGCGAAAAATCTGTAGCGAGAATGGTATTTTCTTATTGTAATAAAACAACCAGAGAGGAATCTGCATAGCGTGGATTCCTTTTTTATTATAAACCTACAAAAAAAATTAATTTTTTTACAAATATCTATTGACAAACACATCTAAACAAAGTATAATAATTCAAGTCAGCGGATAACGATATAGGAACTCGTCCACATCTGACGTGATGATTATCCGGCCCGGTAGTTCAGTTGGTTAGAACGCCAGCCTGTCACGCTGGAGGTCGAGGGTTCGAGCCCCTTCCGGGTCGCCAATTTTTGCTGCCCTAGCTCAGTTGGCAGAGCACTTCCTTGGTAAGGAAGAGGTCGGCAGTTCGAATCTGCTGGGCAGCTCCATATATGTGCCATTAGCTCAGTTGGTAGAGCACCTGACTCTTAATCAGGGTGTCCAGGGTTCGAGTCCCTGATGGCGCACCAA
>JAZNTQ010000018.1:0-7752 GCA_045591865.1 Clostridia bacterium | reverse complement strand
CAGGTCGTATTTTCTTCCAACCTGAGCATCGTCTTCACCAAATGCAGGTGCGATATGAACAATACCTGTACCGTCGGACATTGTTACATAAGAATCACAGGTTACGAAGTGACCTTTTTTCTTCTGCTTTTCGCAGATAGGCTTTACGCAGTCAAAGAGTGGCTCGTATTCCTTATGTTCAAGGTCTGTGCCCTTGTATGTTTCAAGAATTTCGTATGCAGGTGTATCTTCAGTAGCAAGCTTTCCTAAAACTTTATCAAGTAGAGCTTCTGCCATATAGTAGGTATATCCGTCAGCAGCTTTTACCTTGCAATAGGTATCATCAGGATTTACGCAAAGAGCAACATTTGAAGGAAGTGTCCAGGGAGTTGTTGTCCAGGCGAGGAAGAAAGCTTCCTCACCCACTACCTTGAAACGAACTACTGCAGAGCGTTCTTTCACATTCTTATAGCCCTGTGCAACCTCGTGTGATGAAAGCGGTGTTCCGCAACGGGGACAGTAAGGAACAATCTTAAAGCCTTTATATAAAAGTCCCTTGTCCCAAATCTGCTTGAGTGCCCACCATTCAGATTCAATGAAATCGTTTTCGTATGTTACATAGGGATCATCCATATCTGCCCAGAAGCCGACTGTCTGTGAGAAGTCCTCCCACATACCCTTATACTTCCATACGCTTTCCTTACACTTTGAGATGAAAGGCTCAAGACCGTACTGTTCAATCTGCTCCTTGCCGTCAAGACCAAGAAGCTTTTCAACCTCAAGCTCAACGGGAAGACCGTGTGTATCCCAGCCTGCCTTACGGGTTACCTTATAACCTTTCATTGTGCGGTAACGGGGAATCATATCCTTGATAACACGTGTCAAAACGTGACCGATATGAGGCTTTCCGTTAGCGGTCGGAGGACCGTCATAAAATGTGTAGCTTTCGCATTTTGCGCGGTTTTCAATACTCTTTTCAAAGATATTGTTCTCACGCCAGAAAGCACCGATTTTCTTTTCTCTTTCGACAAAGTTGAGTGTGGTATCTACCTTATTGTACATAGCACTACCTCCATAAAATATAATAAAAAATAATTAGAAATCAAACAAAAAAACTCCGTCCTAATCAGGACGAAGTTACCCAACCACCTAATTAGCATACCATCATATGCGTTCCCTTAACGGAGGAACTGCCCGTCACCCCCTACTTGGTTTCAGAGGCGCGGCTCGGAAGTGATATTCACAAAAATCTACTCCGCATCGGGCTTACACCATCCCCGACTCGCTTTGCTTTTTGATTTATGCTACTGTCTTCGTCACAGCCTTTGTATAAAGTTCCTACTTATTATAATACCTTTATCTGAAATTGTCAACTGTTTTTATTGACATCCCCTGTAAAATAATATAAAATATATGATGTATAGAAATGTACAGAAACGGAGGTAATTATTATGGAGAAACTCATTTTGGTTATCGAAGATGAGGCACCTATAGTTGAAATATTAAAGTTTAATCTTACAAAATCAGGCTACAGAGTTCTCGCCGCATTTGATGGTGAGGAAGGCTATCGTCTTGCTCTTTCAGAGAAGCCTGACCTTATACTCCTTGATGTAATGCTTCCCAAGATGGATGGCTTTGAGGTTTGTAAAAAAATCCGCGAAAAGCACTCCACTCCTATCATTATGCTTACTGCACGCGATGAAGAGGTGGATAAGGTACTTGGCCTTGAGCTTGGTGCTGATGACTACTGCACGAAGCCTTTCTCTGTGCGCGAGCTTATGGCGAGAGTCAAGGCAAATATCCGCCGCACATCTTCCGATGCTCCTGCAGGTGAAACAGGCGATATTATTACTTTCCAAAATCTCACTATAAACCCCACACGCTATGAGGTTAAAAAGGACGATAATGTAATTGACCTCACTCTGCGCGAGTTTGAGCTTCTTAAGTTCCTTGCCCAGCAGTCGGGACAGATATTTACACGCGAAACGCTTCTTGAAAAGGTTTGGGGCTACGAATATTTCGGTGATGTGCGTACAGTTGACGTAACTGTGAGAAGACTTCGTGAAAAGGTTGAGGATAATCCCGCCTCCCCCAATTTCATTATGACAAAACGCGGTGTGGGATATTATTTTAATAAGTAAAGCCAAGGGGAACAGGTATGTTCAAAAGTATTCAGTGGAAAATCATTGCAATATTTCTTCTCTTAACCGTCAGCGTGATGATAGTTGTCGGTACTTTTCTGTTGCAAAATATTTCTGCATACTACTATAACGATTTTTCTAATTCCCTTGATACACAGGTTTTCAGCGAGGATGTTATTCCCGATTTTGAAGCCGCCCTGCAGGGCGAGAATGGACTTTACAGTTGTCTTGACCTACTTAAAGTTTATTCGGTGCGAATGGGTATAGACTCCTTCAGAAACTACTATATTCTCGATAATTCTCTCAACATATTGGGCGGTTCTTCATCCGAGACGGGAACGCTTACTGCAACGAGCAATCTTATGCTCGCTCTTGACGGCAAGCGCGGTAATATTACCGATGAAAATCTCAAATTTATGGATTACGCTCTTCCCGTAGGCGAAGGAAAATACATTATCTATGTAACCGACTCTATGCAGGAGGTTAATGAAATCATCACCAATATGTTTATCAACATATTCTGGGCACTTCTTTTCGGACTTCTTATCAGTCTTATTTTAGGGTTCTTCCTGTCGAGAACTATTATATCCCCCATTTCAACGCTTCAGCACCGAAGCGAGAGTATGGCAGAGGGCGACTTTACTCATAAAATCGAGGTGCGCTCTCGCGATGAAATCGGACGCCTTACTATTGCCTTCAACGAAATGGCAGGAAAAATCAACACAAGTCTTGAGGAGATTCAGGCAGAGAAAAATAAGGTTGAGGCAATACTTCTTCATATGACCGATGCCGTGCTTGCATACGATAATACAGGTGCACTTATTCACATAAATCCTGCAGGCGATAAGCTCCTCGGTGAGCATAAAGAAAAATCTTTTGATGAATTTTTCGATATGCTCGAGGCAAATATTTCACTCTACCGTATTTTATATATTGATTCGTCCGAAACAATTGAGCGCGACATAGAGTTCCGCGGAAAAAATCTTAAGGCGTTTTTCGCCCCCTTTAATACAGAGCGTTCTGTCACTGCGGGCGTCGTTGTAGTATTTCAGGATATCACGCGTCGCCAGATGCTTGACAATGCTCGCCGTGAATTCGTTGCAAATGTATCTCACGAGCTTCGTACTCCGCTTACGACAATCAAAACCTATGCTGAAACAATTTCTGATATGGGCGAAGGCAGTATTGACAGCTCTGTGCTTCATTTTGTAAATGTTATTGAAAACGAAGCTGACCGAATGACGCGTCTTGTAAAAGACCTTCTCACGCTTTCACAGCTTGACAGCTCAAAGGTTATTGAAAGAAGAAAGAAATTTGACCTTGCCCAGCTTGTTTCCTCGGTTAGTGAAAAGCTTTCTATCACTGCTAAAAACAGCGGTCACATAATAAAAACCGATATAAATATGAGCTCTCCCACTTGCTTCGGCGAGCCTGATGCAATTGAACAGGTGCTTACAAATATAATTTCAAACGCTATAAAATATACCCCAGGAGGCGGAAAGGTTAATATCAGCTGCTACGGTGATTTCTCAAAGGCATATATCACCGTTAAGGATAACGGTATGGGTATTCCCGCAAGCGACCTTCCGCGTATATTTGAGCGTTTCTACCGAGTGGACAAGGCGAGAAGCCGTCAAAGCGGCGGCACGGGACTTGGCCTTGCAATCGCAAAAGAAATTGTTGAGCGCCACGATGGAACTATCGTTATTGAAAGCCCCGAGCAAAAAGGCACTGTCGTAAAAATTATGCTTCCTCTCTATCAAAGGGACAACAAGGAATAAATTTCCTGTAAAAAGTAATCAATCATTAAGGCTAATGTAACACGGTTGTAACATTCATAGTGTATAATACAAATACTAAAGTAGAGTTTTAGATATTTTTTTGAGGTGTTATCCATGAAAAAGCTAGGTGCATTATTTATTGCATTCATAATAATATTGTCATCGCTTTGTGTATCGGCGGCAAATCCTGCAAGTATCTCTGCAGGGGACAACGGAACGGCTACAAACCTTATCGTTGTGAAAAAACCTGAAACAAAAAATTCCGCTACACTAAAGAAAACTTATGGCATCACAGGAACAGGTAAAAATGGAGTAACCGTTGCTTACTACAGATGGAATGGTCTTTCTTATGTTTCCCTTAAGGATGCAAGCGGTATTATGACACAGACCAAAATCGGTACTGCAGGCGTTTTCTACAAGCAGGTTTCTCTTTCAGAAGGTCATAACAAATTTGCTGTGAGAGCAGAAGCTCCCAATGGTACATATCAGGTTGTTTACTTTGACATAAATGTTTTAGAGCAGAATATTTTAAACAACATAAGCGGTTTTTCAAACGGAATACAGTCACTTTATAATGGCTGGATGAATTGACGACATTTATTAAAGAGCTTCAGACATCAGTCTGAAGCTCTTATTTTTCAAGTTACTGGAAGGTGAGGCATCTTGCTTAAGGAAAGAATTAAAAGCTCGGTCATTATTCTTCTTATAATCAATTTAATATTTCTGACAACCCAGCTCTGGTTTGTTAATTCAAGTAACTCACTTGGCGAAAGTCTTTATAAATATGTACGTGAAATTCCTTTGGTAGAGCGATTCTTCCCTATTGAGCCGAAGTACAGTATTTCAAAGGAAAATCTTTCTATGCCGAGAAAGCTCCTCATTAATGACGGTTCTTTATGGATGGCTTACTACAATACTGACCGAGGATTCGCTCCTATCGAGGTGCGCACCAGAGAGCTTATTAAGGCATTTTTGCGCGGAGAGGTAACTGCATCAAGACAAATTGATAAAGCCACTTGGGAGGCAGGACTTGAGTCGCTGAGTATTTACGTTGAATACCCCGTGGAATTCTCCTCGGAAATGTTTTGCAGAATAATGGGCGTCGACTCATCCAAAACTCCTGAAGGACTTACTTCCATTCGCGAGTTTATAATTATCCCCTCAAGCGAAGAGAGTGATATTTGTATATTGACACGAGGCGACGGGGAAAGCGATATTTATGCGCATATTTTGAAAAACACCTACTCTCTTCCCGCATCTGACCTTGCGGTATATACAAACAGCGACGGTTACTATCAGCCAGCTTTCAGCACAGGATTAGAGCTTGACGAAAAGAGCAACGTTTCCCTTGCTCCGCTCGTTCTCTTCTCTGATTCCCAGCCTGCAACACAGGTTCTCGCTCCCCACAACCTTATCACCCAAAACGCAAGGGGCAGATTGCTTGAAAACTTCGAATTCAATTATGAAACTACGCCTTATGAGGACTCACAGGGCAGAATGAAATATATTGCAAACTATGCTTCGGTGGCAATTTATCCAGATTCAGTTTTTGAATATACTGCTGTTTCCGACGATAGAGGTATCGTGCTTGACGAAAGCGGAGACAGTTATAATGTATTAAACGCCTCTATTGATTTTGCTGAAAAGGTATGGGAAAGCGTTTCTGAAGAGCCGCTGAGCATACTTGTAACAAGTGACCTATCCGACTACGACAGTTCTATCCCCTACACATTCAAATTTGATTACTACTTAAACGGACGTCCCGTAAAGGTCGACCTAGGAAGTGATGCAGGACACGAAAAAATGAACTCTGCTATCGAGATGACAGTAAAGGGCGGCAGACTTATTTCATACAGACAGTTTATGCGCTCTTATCAGACTGTTTTTACAGAAACTCTTTCAGAAACCTTTGTAAGCGCTCTTGATAATTTTGTTCAGGTGATTGATGAAGCCTCCGAGCCACCTACAGTTATTGAGGATATATACATCGGATATCTTGATAATGGAGAAGGCGGTAATCTCTCTGCAGCGTGGCTTTCAAGGACGGATGATGGTAGGATATACCGCTATAGAGAGGAAGCAGAGGTGAGTGAAGAGTGAAATGGAGTTCCATTAAAAATATAATGGTGTGGTTCCTTATTTTTATGAACCTTTTTATGTTAGCCATTATAGCTGCCACCTCACTTAAAAAAGCACATATCCCAGATAATGTTATAGAAGCATCACTTTCTGTTATAAGGCAGTCGGGATTTGAGATAGCGGATGATATTTTTCCCAAAAAGTACTACACTCGTCCCACCTATAAGGCACAGTTTTATTCTGCGAGTGACCTTTCAGAATTATTCTTTGAAAAGCAGATTGCATTCCGTACTGAAGGCGATTCTCTTGTCGGTACCGAGGGACGTGCAGAGCTTATTGTAAACGATAACTTTTTTTCATACGACAGCGGATATTCTGCTGATGATGATTTTTCCTCAAGAGAGCTAAAGAGAGTTCTTGAAAAGATGGGCTTTGATATGCAGGGTGCAGTCTTTGACGAAAAAACAGGCTATTTTTATAAGATGTATAACGGGTCAAACCTCTTTAATATGTCGCTTGAAGCAAAGCTTGACAGTGACGGAGAGATTTGCTTTGTAAAAGCTCATTGGCCGAAAACCCTTACAGAGGGTGAACAAAAAAAGCTTTCATTCATAGAAAGTAGTGCAAAGCTAAAAAAAGCTTTCCCAAATGGCGGAAAAATAGAAAGCATTGAGCTTGGCTATTCTCTTCACGCATTAGGTGGAGATAACTTTCTCTTTACTCCCTCTTGGCGTGTAAATGTAAATGGAGAACCAAAAATAGTTGAATAAAAAACACACCTTGCATATATGATATGCAAGGTGTGTTTTTATGTATATAATTATTTGCGTCCTTCAGCGAGTGCCTTTTCCTGTTCCGCCTGAATTTCAGGAAAAACTGAAATCATAGGCTTAATATCTTTACCCTTTAAGCGTCTGTCAACATAGTTATTTGTAATCTTTATTACAAGACCTGAAAGAGCAATTACACCGATAAGGTTGGGTACCATCATAAGACCGTTGAAGGTATCTGAAATATCCCACGCGAGAGAGGATGTGAGGACTGCACCCAGGAAAATTGTGATAAGGTGAATAACCTTATAAACGGGAAGTGACTTTGTGCCGAAGATGTATTCCCAAGCCTTGCTTCCGTAGTGGTCCCAGCCAAGAACTGTTGTGAATGCGAAAAGGAGAATTGCAATTGCAACAAACTTCGCGCCTACACCGCCAAACACGCTTGCGAAAGCATTGGCAACGAGAGTTGCATCTGTGATGCCCTCCTGAAGAGCACCTGTATCAAGGTTGATAAATCCGCTTGTAAGAACTACAAGTGCAGTCATTGTACAAACTATCATTGTATCTGCGAATACTTCGAAAATACCCCAGAGGCCCTGACGAACAGGCTCTACTACATTAGAGTTTGAATGAACCATAACTGATGAACCAAGACCAGCTTCGTTAGAGAATACGCCTCTCTTACAGCCCTGTGTTACGATATCCTTAACTACGATACCGCCTACACCGCCGAGTGCAGCAGGAACTGTAAATGCATACTTAAAGATTGATTTGAACGCAGCGCCGATAACATTATAGTTTACACAAAGAATAAATATACTTCCTGCAACGAAAAGGACAACCATAAAGGGAACTACCTTTTCTGCGAAGTTTGCAATTCTCTTAAGACCGCCAAGGATTATAAGAGTTGCAAGGATAAGAAGCACTACACCGATGATAACGTGATATACTGATACACCTTCATAAAGAACTTTTGAAGAAAGTGCAGGGATATCAAAT
>JAZNTQ010000017.1:0-3442 GCA_045591865.1 Clostridia bacterium | reverse complement strand
AGTTTAATTGTCTTCCTAAGACCGCTTGGCCTCCGACTTGTCTATTGTAAGGCTTATGTCTCTTCCCTTTACGGGTGCTTTTTCTATGTTCTGACCGACACTGTAGCCACCGCTTGACTGCTCGATGCTTCCGCTACCGTTCTCGCCGCGAAGATAGTCCTCCATATATTTTTCGATTCCGCTTTTTCCCAGATGCGAATTTATATTATATCCATATTCCTGATTTTCTTCATACTCCTGCGCACTTATCAAACCAACCCTGCCAAGAACGTGCGCAGCAAGAGAGCCATAAGGATAATCTCTCATCGGCTGGGTTATTATGCTGACATGGGGAAAGCTATCCGCTTGCTCCTTGATAATACAAATTTCTTCAATCGGCACGTCCTCGGCAAAAAGATAAGGGGATGCCATCGAGAAGCCACGGTTCACCATATTAAGACGGACCGCCGCAATACGGATTATATTTACCTCTGAATACTTTTCTTCATCAATGTTATAACGGGAAATCAATGTCTCCATAATTTTTGGCGCACTTTGTTTTTTGTCAAACCCGTTTTGAGTTTTCCATTTCTGTGCATCCTTCTTTGAGAGAGTGAAAGAGTATTTCCCCTCTTTTACCTCAATGGGAAGAACTTCAGCTATATTTTCACTTGCCGACTTTACAGTTTTGAAGAGGTTATAAATAGTTTTATTAAGCTGCTCGGCTGTGCGCTGACGGTTTGAAAGTATATAGACATTGTAAGCGGTGCGGCTTGATACAATCGCTCTTCCGTTACGGTCAAGGATTTCTCCGCGAGAGGCAGTCAGAGTGACATTTCTTACTGTCCTTGAATTACTTTTTTCTCTGTAATAATTTCCGTTTACAATCTGAAGGTTTATAAGGCGCACAGAAATCATAACCGCGACAAGAGCAAAGAGAATATAGAATATCACATAGCGTCTCGGTTTCATAAAGTCGCCTCCTTTTGGGAGTCTTTCTTTCTTCTTTTTGTTATGTACTCCTTTATAAGCACGAATAAAAGTGTAAATACTGCCGCAAATATACCCTTCACAAAAATATTTGCACAAAGCACGCCTATTTTTTCGGGAGCTATAATTACTGACCTTAATGCGGCTAAAACAATCTCAAGCGCTGCTACGCTCACGAAAGAAATCCAACTCATAATAAGAGGTGAATTTGAGTTTTTTCTGTCTACTGCAATGCTGATAAGAAGCGCAAAGAACATATATACCAAAAGGTTTATTCCAAAAACGCTTTCGTACATAACGTCAATTAAAGCACCTGCAAGCGCACCCAAAAATACGGCAGGGATAAAATCAAGCGAAACTGAAAAGATTATAATGAGCGTCAGCACCAAATCAGGAGAACAGGAGAATATTTTTAAGTTTTCAAGAAATATGGACTGAAGCAGAAATGCTATATAAATCCATAAGAATTTTGAAAGGTTTTTCACCTTACTCACTTCCCTATTAGAACTGTGTCGAGCTTATAAATATCAACGTCGGTCTCTACGACAGCAGTAAGTGTGAGATTTCTGCTGTCCTCTTTGATTTCTGAAATTTTACCGATTCGTATTCCACGTGGAAAAATTCCACCAGTGCCCGATGTTTCAATTATATCGCCGACAACAGTTTTTGCACTGCGGTCTATATAGTTCATACTGCATTTTTTACTGTTCGCCGCAAAGCCTGACGGCTCAATAATTCCCATATCTCCGCTTCGCAGACAAATTGCAGAAACAGATGTTTCTGCATCAAATATGGTTTTAACCTTGCAGTAATTGTAGCCTGTTTCAAAGACGATACCCACAAGCCCCTCGGGGACTAAAACGACGCTATTTTCCGTTACACCATCTTTTGTACCCTTGTCAAGCGTGATGATGCTGTGAAGCTCATCCGTTTTTTTACCGATAACATTTGCACCAATAGTATTAAAATCTGTGCGTGTTTCCTTAAGCTCTATAAGCTGGCGCAGGCGGTCATTTTCCGTCTTGTAGCCCTCAAGCATACGAAGCTGGTCATTGAGAGCTGCTATTTCTGCGTGAAGCTTCGCATTTTCCTTGGCATTTCTGCCTGAAAATGCAAGATTCTTAAAGAAATCTCCAGTGGAATTGACTGCCTTACTTGCTACACTTTGTACGGGAGATATTACTGTACCGATTACGTTAGATATAGCATTATTTCCAGTTTTGAATGAAAATGCTGCCGCACAAAGCACCACAAGTGTCACGCAGGAAATTATTATAATATGCTTTTTATTGAATTTCTTCATATATGTCAATCCTTTAAGATATTTATACCAAACTCACCAGAGAAAAGCTTTGAAAGAGCGCACACAGGAAGACCTACAACATTAAAATAGTCGCCTTCAATTTTTTCGATAAAGATGCTTCCCTTTCCTTGAATTCCATATGCTCCTGCCTTATCCATAGGCTCGCGCGTTTTTATATACGCTTCAATTTCATCATCTGAAAGCGTGCGGAAAGAAACATCTGTTTTTTCATATTTTGCAACCGCCATAGCATCCTTGCACCTTATAACACAGTAGCCTGTGTAAACAGAGTGCGTTTTGCCGCTAAGCGCAGTAAGCATTCTGCGGGCATCGGCTATATCGCAGGGCTTGCCGAAAATCTTTCCGTCCGCCACGACAACTGTATCTGCCGCAATTACATATGTATTTCCGCCGAAAGAACGTGCAACCTCGGACGCTTTGAGAAGCGCAAGCTGGGTCACCATTTTTTCTGGAGGAAGCGTAGAGAGAGCACTCTCATCCACATTGGCAGGAATAATTTCGGCACTGATGCCTATATTTTTAAGGAGTTCTTTTCTCCTTGGAGATTTTGATGCGAGTACAAAAAGTGTCTTTGCCATAATTTTTAGTCCTTATCCTAAGATTTTTTCTTTATACGCTACGATACATTTTTCAATGATTTCTTCTGCGTCTTTACGTCCAAGAACTTCCAGTACCGCAGTCTGCTTGTTCTCAAGTGTCTTGTAAACTTCAAAGAAATGCGAAATTTCACGGGAAATATGTTCGGGAAGTTCTGAAATATCGTGATAACTTGAATTCGTCGGGTCATCGAATGGTACCGCAATAATCTTTTCATCAACCTTGCCGTCATCAATCATCTTTATAACGCCGATGGGGTAACAACGAACAAGAACGAGAGTGTCGATTTTTTCCTGACAGAGAACAAGTACATCAAGCGGGTCATTGTCCTCGGCATAGGTGCGCGGAATAAATCCGTAGTTGGCAGGATAGTGAGTTGCAGTATAAAGTACGCGGTCAAGGATAATCATACCTGTTTCCTTATCAAGCTCGTACTTGTTTCGTCCACCCCTTGATATTTCAATAACTGCAAGGAAGTCGTCCTTTTTTATTCTTTCGGGATTTACATTGTGCCACACGTTAAACATTAAATCAGCCCTTTCTTAAATGCTT
>JAZNTQ010000016.1:0-21921 GCA_045591865.1 Clostridia bacterium | reverse complement strand
AATCGTTTTTTATACGCTCGTTGCCCCCTCGGTGTTCGAATCCTGCTAGGCATAAAAAAACAACTGCGACAAAAGTCGCAGGTGTTTTTTGGTAGCCGAACTAGGATTCGAACCCAGACATACAGAGTCAGAGTCTGCTGTGCTACCCTTACACAATTCGGCTATATTTTTGCTACCCGTATAATATACATCATTTGAAATTGTTTGTCAACTGTTTTTTTAATTTTTTTGAAACTTTTTCTATTATGCCTAATTAACCGATTTTTATTATTTTTTCCTTTAATACTTGACATTATTACCTATATAATAGTAAAATAAAGTGATATCGTATGTAAAAATGGGAATATTTTAATTATTAAAAGAAAGGGATGGTTTTTGTGGCAATTACTGCACCGAGAGGTACTGCAGATATACTTGCACCCGACATTCTTAAATGGAAATATATTGAAAAGAAAATATCCGAGATAAGCTCACGTTTCGGATACGGTGAAATCCGTACACCCGTGTTTGAACACACAGAGCTTTTTGAGCGCGGTGTGGGTGATACTACAGACGTTGTGCAGAAGGAGATGTACACCTTTAACGACAAGGGTGGAAGAAGCATCACGCTTCGCCCCGAGGGGACGGCATCTGTCGCGAGAGCATTTCTGGAGCATAATATTTACGCACAGCCCCTCCCTGCCAAGCTTTGCTATAACATCACCTGTTATCGCTATGAAAAGCCGCAGGCAGGAAGACTTCGTGAATTCCACCAGTTTGGTGCGGAGTGCTACGGAACAAGCGACCCGACGGTAGATGCAGAGGTAATTTCTCTTGCTAAAACAGTTCTCAACGAACTCGGCATAGAAAAGCTTACACTTAATATCAACTCTATCGGTTGTCCTTCTTGCCGAGCAAAATATAACGAGGCGCTTAAGGATTATTTCCGTCCCTATATCGAGGATGGAACACTCTGCGCTACCTGCCGCGAGAGATTTGAAAAAAATCCGCTTCGTATACTTGACTGTAAGAGTCCTGTCTGCGGCGAGATTGCAAAAGAGGCTCCTATGCTTCTTGATTATATCTGCGAAGAATGTCATGACCATTTTGAAGAGGTTAAAAAGCACCTTGAGGCGATGGGTATTGAATATAATGTGGATGGTACTATCGTGCGAGGTCTTGACTACTATACAAAGACAGTATTTGAATTCAAGACTGCTCTTTCAGGCACTGCAGGTACAGTTTGCGGCGGCGGAAGATATGACGGACTTATTGAGCAGTTAGGCGGAGCACCTACCCCCGGTATCGGCTTTGCGATGGGTATTGAAAGAATTATCCTCGCGCTTGAGGAAGCAGGCACTATGCCCTCTCTTTCTGATGTGCCCGACATTTTTATCGCAAATATCGGCGAGGAAACAAAGCTTTTCGTAACTGCTCTTACCGATAAGCTTCGTAAGGCAGGGGTAAAATGCGAAAGAGATTTATGTAACCGAAGCCTTAAGGCGCAGATGAAATATGCCGACAAGTGCGGTGCGCGTTTTTCAATGGTAATCGGCGGCGATGAGGCAGAAAAGAATAGTGCAACTCTTAAGAATATGGCGAAAAAAGAGCAGACAGAAGTAAGTCTTGAAAATCTTGATGAGCTTATTAAGATAGTGAAGGAGTAATAAAGATGGATACAATCAAAGGATTAAAAAGAACTTGTATGTGCGGAGAGCTCCGCGAGGAACATATCGGCAAAAAGGTTACTCTTATGGGCTGGGTTGCCAAGGCAAGAAATATGGGAGGCCTCGTTTTTGTAGATATCCGCGACAGAAGCGGTATCTCCCAGATAGTATTTGAGCCTGATAACGCTCCTCTTCAGGAAAAGGCTACCTCTCTTCATATGGAATATGTTATCGCGGTAACAGGTACTGTAAGAATGAGAAGTAATATAAACGAAAATATCCCCACAGGTAAGGTTGAAATAGAGGCAGAGGAGCTTCGTATTCTTAATACCTGCGAGGTTACTCCCTTCGTTGTAACAGATGACGTTAAGGCAGGCGAGGATTTACGTCTTAAGTACCGCTACCTTGACCTTCGCAGACCTACTCTTGTGAATACTCTCCAGATGCGCCACCGCGTAACACAGGTTGCCAGAAGATATTTTGACGAGAACGGTTTCCTTGAAATAGAAACACCTATTCTTACAAAGAGCACTCCCGAGGGCGCGCGCGACTATCTCGTACCCAGCCGTGTTTACCCAGGTAACTTCTTCGCTCTTCCCCAGTCACCCCAGCAGTATAAGCAGCTTCTTATGCTCGGTGGTATGGACAGATATATCCAGATTGCAAAATGCTTCCGCGATGAAGACCTCAGAGCCGACCGTCAGCCTGAATTTACACAGATTGACCTTGAAATGAGCTTCGTTGAAGAAGATGACGTTATGAATATGAACGAGGGCTTCCTTAAGAGAGTATTTAAGGAAGTGCTTGATTACGATGTAGCTCTTCCCCTCCCCAGAATTACCTGGCAGGAAGCTATGGACCGCTTCGGCAGTGACAAGCCTGATACAAGATTCGGTCTTGAGCTTTGCGATATGAGTGACCTCTTTGAAAATTGCGGTTTCAGTGCATTTGCCGACACAGTTAAGAATGGCGGCAGCGTACGCGCAATCAATGCAAAGGGACTTTCAGACAAGCTTACAAGAAAAACTCTTGATAATCTCGTTGAATTCGTTAAGACATATAAGGCAAAGGGTATGGCATGGCTTATCGTGGATGAAAACGAAATCCGCGGTTCTATTGCAAAGTTCTTCTCTCCCGAAGAGCTTTCTGCAATTGCTGATAAGGCTGATGCCAAAGCAGGCGACGTTATCCTCTTTGTTGCAGACCTTAAGGCAAGCGTGGTTTACGCGTCACTCGGTGCACTGCGCTGCGAAATCGCAAAGAGATTCGACCTTATCCCCGAGGGAATGTTCAATCTTCTTTGGGTAACTGATTTCCCGCTTCTTGAGTATGATGAGGAAGAAAACCGCTATGTTGCAATGCATCATCCCTTCACCTCTCCCAAGGATGAGGATATTGAGCTTCTTGATACAGACCCCTCAAAGGTGCGCGCAAAGGCTTATGATATCGTTCTTAACGGTTACGAGCTTGGCGGCGGCAGTATCCGTATCTACGATGCGGCTATGCAGCAGAAGATGTTTGAAACACTCGGTTTCACTCCCGAGCAGGCGCAGGAGAGATTTGGTTACCTCTTAAACGCTTTCCGCTACGGTACACCTCCTCACGGCGGTCTTGCATACGGTCTTGACAGAATCGTTATGCTTATGGCAGGAGCAGATTCAATCCGCGACGTTATCGCGTTCCCCAAGGTTAAGGACAGCGGCGAGCTTATGATACAGTCACCCGACGTTGTCGACCAGAAGCAGCTTGACGAACTCGGTCTTGCAATTGTTAATGGGGTGGATAGACACGCAACTGAAGAATAAAAAAAGAAAGAATTTCACGAAAGGAGCGTGTAGTTATGTCCGCATTAATTAAATACGTGGAAAATGGTTCGATCGCCGAGGAAATCGGTCTTGAAGCAGGCGACACTATTCTAGAGATAAATGATACTGAAATTAAGGACGTGCTTGACTATCGCTACCTTATAAATGATGAATTTATCACGCTTAAAATTCTGACAAAGCAGGGCGAAGAGGTCGAGGTCGATATTGAAAAAGAGGCGTATGAGCCTCTCGGCGTGGAATTTGAAAATTCGCTTATGGACAAGCCTCTTCACTGCACGAATAAGTGCGTGTTCTGCTTTATCGACCAGCTTCCCAAAGGGATGCGCGAAAGTCTTTATTTCAAGGATGATGATACGCGTCTTTCCTTCTTTCAGGGAAACTATGTAACCTTCACTAATTTAAGCGATGATGAGATCGAAAGGATTATACGCCTTCGTATAAGTCCTATCAATATTTCCGTTCACACTATGAATCCCGATTTAAGAGTGAAAATGCTCAAAAATCCAAAGGCTGCAAAGCTTCCTGCGATTATGCAGAAGCTTTGTGACAATGGTATTATAATGAACTGCCAGATAGTTTTGTGTCCTGACTACAACGATAAGGAAGAGCTTTCCTACACGATCGAAAAGCTCTATGAAATGCGCGAATGCGTGAAAAGTGTGTCGGTGGTGCCTATCGGTCTGACAAAGCACCGCGAGGGGCTTTGCCCGATGCGTGCAGTGGATAGCGATATGGCAAAAGAGATTGTCCGTCAAGTCGAGGCGTGGCAGGAAAAGGCACGAGAAGAAATCGGCACGGGATTTGTGTACGCTTCTGACGAAATCTACTTAAAAGCAAATCTCTCCATTCCCGAAAGCGATTGTTATTTCGGTTTTCCGCAGATTGAAAACGGTGTTGGTATGATTGCGTCACTTAAGGACGAATTTGAAGATGCCCTTGAGGAAGCGGAAGCATCAGACAAAGAGCGCATTGTAACTATTGTTACGGGAGCTTGTGTGCATGAAACAATGCGCGATATTGTAAGTATCGCGAAAGAAAAATTCCCTAATATTAAAATAAATGTAGAAAAAATTATAAATAATTTCTTTGGCGAAGAGATTACAGTTTCAGGTCTTTTATGCGGATGCGATGTGATAGAACAGCTTCGCGGAAAGGATTTGGGCGATAATCTTATAATCACAAAAAATATGCTCCGTGACGGAGAAAATGTTCTTCTTGACGATATTACTACTGAGGATATCGAAAAAGAACTTGGCTGCAAAATCATTGCAGTCGGCGATGACGGGTACGAGCTCTTGGATGCGATAATCGGTTAGCACAGGAGGTGTCTTTATGAAAAAACTTGCAGTTTTATTTTCAATTTTTATTCTTTCTATAGCATCAAATGCGTATGCAAAAGAGGTTGCAAATATACCTTCCTGCTCGGTTACACTCAGCGGACAGAGTGTGGATAACTCATACAGACAGTATCCACTTTTGCAGTATAGGGATATTGTGTACTTCCCGATGACCTATTACGATTGCCGTTTCCTCGGCGTTGCCACCAAGTGGAATGCTGATACAAACACGCTTGAAATTACAAAAGAAAATATTTCGGGTGCTTACCGTAACTACGACTGGGAATGGAAAAACGGAAAAAAGAATGAAATTTCTATCTGCAATTTCAATATTATTATAAATGGAAAAGAAATTGATAACAAAAAAGAGGAATATCCTCTTATCACATTCCGTGATGTTACCTACTTCCCGCTTACATGGCGCTTTGCGGTGGATGAATTTGGCTGGGAATACAGTTATGACGATAAAAACGGACTTATTATAAATGCGGATAATTATATCTGCAAGACTCTTAATTTACCCGATTTAAGAACACAGACTATGCCCAATTTCGCAACAGACGGAACATATTACTACTATACCGGTAATGACAGAAAGGTTTACCGCACTCCGGTAGATAACCTTTTGGCAAACGAGCTTATTCTTACTACAGCACCTAATGGTTATTCCGAATACGGAAATAACCTTATAGGCTTTTCTGTTCAGGACAGCGGCACATATTTTTCCTTCCGCACAGGAAATTCAGTCGGCACAAATTACCGCTATAAAATAAATCCGGACGGTACTGCCGTAGATTCTCTTGACGGTAATTATTCTCAAGGATTCGTAGGCGGCAATGAATTTGTATATGATCTTGACGGCTACACGGTAAAGGTTTTCCGTGGTGGAAGCCCCGGTTCCTCAAGAGTAATTTATTACAAGGACGGAAACGAAAACTACGCAGAAATTCTGCAGGATAATCTAGTATTTGCAGAGTCACGCATCCCGGGAATCAATGAAGATACTGGAAGAGAAAACACTTACTACAACGATATTCAGATAATAGAAAACAACATTTACCTTACGGGATATAATACAACTGACGAAGAAAACAGTTCTTTATACCGCTATAATCTTGAAACAGAAACACTTACAACAATAATTAAAAATGTGACAAGTTTTCTTGCATTTACAGGATGGGATAATGATACAAAATCAAACAGCGATATGATAGTTTACTATCAGGATGGAAAAATGTATCGCTATAGCAGTGCAAGCGGTAAAACTATTGTAATTAATGACAATTCACTTCCATTGTATAACGGTGTATGTTGTTATGGCACTCTTTATCTTCACACCAAAAGCGATGAAAAATCTGTTGTGGAGGTATACCTTAATTACGGTATCGGAAGTGCAGCAGGTACACATATTTTTGAAACAACGCTCCCCACAGACTCCCGTATTATGGACGGAATACTTGTAACTCATTCTTACGGAGATACCGACGGAGAAAACGACATACGCACTTGCGTATTTAATAATCCCTCACACTTTTTCCGTTCAAGCGATTATATCTATTTCCAGAATATTTTCATTCACAACGGAAAGCTGTTATATACTCCCCATGATGATACAAAGCTTGTCGAAGTAGATTTGAATAAAACTTTTTCTAACTAATAAAGAAAGGGGCAATAGAAATGTCAAAGCCCATTATTGCCATAGTCGGCAGACCGAATGTGGGAAAATCCACATTATTTAATAAAATAGCAGGAAAACGCATATCTATCGTAGAGGATACGCCCGGTGTTACGCGTGACAGAATTTTTGCCGACGGTGAATGGTGCGGCAAAACCTTTACAATGATTGACACAGGCGGTATCGAGCCTTATTCCAAAGATATTATCCTTGAACAAATGAGAATGCAGGCAGAGCTTGCAATCGATATGGCGCACGTAATCATATTTATGACCGACATCCGTGATGGTATGACCGCTGCCGATCAGGAGGTTTGCACAATGCTGCAAAAGTCGGGCAAGCCGATTGTACTTGTTGTAAACAAGGTTGATACTCCAGGTGAGCCTCCGCTTGATTTCTACGAATTCTACAATCTCGGTCTTGGTGACCCGATTGCAATTTCTTCACTTCATAAAATGGGCGTGGGCGATGTGCTTGACGAGTGCTTGAAGTACTTCCCGTCTGCCGAGGAAGAAGAGGAAGATGATACAATCAAAATTGCTATCGTAGGTAAGCCCAATGCAGGAAAAAGCTCGCTTGTAAATAAGTTACTCGGTGAAAACCGCGTAATTGTGTCTAACATCGCAGGTACAACGCGTGATTCTATTGATACTCTTTACGAGCGCGACGGAGAAAAGTACACTCTTATAGATACTGCAGGTATCCGCAGAAAAGCGAAGGTTACAGACTCGCTTGAGCGCTACAGCGTTATCCGTTCATATGGCGCGGTAGAGCGTTGCGATGTGTGTCTTATTATGATTGATGCAACAGAGGGTATTTCCGAGCAGGATGCCAAGATTGCAGGCTATGCTCACGATGAGGGCAAGGCTTCAATCATATGCGTAAATAAGTGGGATTTAGTTGAAAAGAATAACAGCAGCGTTAACGAATTCACAAAGGAAATCCACGAAAAATTAAGCTTTATGACTTATGCGCCCATACTCTTTATTTCTGCGAAGACAGGTCAAAGGCTTGATAAGATTTTCGAGCTTGTGACATATGTTACAAACCAGAATTCAATGCGCCTGCAGACAGGTGTTCTTAACGACTGCCTTGCAGAGGCAACAATGCGCGTTCAGCCCCCGAGCGACAAGGGTAAGCGTCTTAAACTTTACTATATGACTCAGGTAAGCGTAAAGCCGCCGACATTTGTTATATTTGTAAACGACCACGAACTTGCTCATTTCAGCTATATCAGATATATTGAAAATTGTATTCGTGACAGTTTTAATTTGAAAGCAACTCCACTTAAATTTATTGTGAGAGAAAGGAGTAAAAACGATGTATAAATTACTTCTTTGCCTTATTCTCGGTTATCTTATAGGCTCGCTTAATTTTGCGATTATCTATTCAAAGCTCAAGGGTGATGATATCCGTAATCACGGAAGCGGGAACGCAGGTGCGACAAATGTACTTCGCACCTACGGAAAGCTCCCTGCGGCAATCGTATTCTTGCTTGATATTTCAAAGGGCGTTATCGCGATATTGCTCGTGCGCAGTGTGTTTGACGGTATGATTTACGACTGCGCGGCGGCACTGGGTGCGGTGCTCGGTCACAATTTCCCCATTTATTACAAGTTTGCAGGCGGTAAGGGTGTATCTACGAGCCTTGCGGTATTACTTACACTCCACTACCCCACTGCTCTTGTGGCAATGGCGACATTTATTGTCGTGGTACTTATTTCAAAATATGTTTCTCTTTCATCAATTCTTGCGTCGGTGGCTGCAATGATTTTTGCGTTTATCGTTTTCAGGATTGATGTATTCTCGGTATTTTGTTTGATTATAGGCATTCTTTGTATTGTGCGTCACCGTGCAAATATAAAAAGACTTATTAGCGGCACTGAAAACAAACTCGGTCAGAAAAGAAAGGACAAATAATATGAAAATTTCTGTTATAGGAAGCGGCGGTTGGGGAACTGCTATTGCGCTTCTCCTCTGCAAAAACGGACATGAAATCTGTCTTTGGTCATACAAAAAGGAAGAAAGCGAAAATCTTAAAAGAGACCGCGAAAACAAGGAATTTCTCCCCGGCGTGAGCTTCGGGAATTATAATATGAAATTTACAAGCGATATCGAAGAAGCGGCAGATTTTGGTGAATTTCTCGTTTCTGCAGTTCCGTCAAAGGCGGTGCCCACTACTGCGCGCGCACTCGGAAAATGCGCAAATGGGAAAACGCTTGTAAACATTTCAAAAGGTATTGACGAGGAAACTCTCACACGTCTTTCCGAGACATTCCAGCGCGAGATGCCTGATTCTACTATTGCAGTTTTAAGCGGCCCGTCGCACGCAGAAGAGGTTGCTCGCGGTATTCCCACAACAAATGTCATCGCGTGCAAGGATATGGAGATGGCGAAAAAGCTTCAGGATGTATTTATGGCACCTTCCTTCAGGGTATATACAAATGACGATGTTGCAGGCGTTGAATTTGGCGGTGCGCTTAAAAATGTTATTGCGCTTTGTGCGGGCGTTACCGATGGACTTGGTTTTGGCGATAATACAAAGGCGGCTCTTATGACACGCGGTCTTCACGAGATTGCGCGTCTTGGCACACATCTTGGTGCAAAAAAAGAAACCTTCGCCGGTCTTACAGGTATTGGCGACCTTATCGTAACGTGTACCTCTATGCATAGCCGAAACCGCCGTGCGGGTATTCTTATCGGTCAGGGGAAAACTCTCAAGGAGGCGCTCGATGAAGTGCATATGACAGTTGAAGGAGTGTGCGCTACCGAGGCGGCATATAAGCTTGCAAAGAAGCACAATATTGAAATGCCCATTGTGAATGCGGCATACCGCGTTTTATTTGAAGGTGCGGATGCTAAAGAAGAGGTTTTAGCTCTTATGACACGCGATAAAAAAAGCGAGGCTGATATACTGTGAAAATTTCAATAATCGGCGGCGGTGCAAGCGGTATCGCTGCGGCAATTTGCGCAAAACGAAATAACGAAAATAACTCTGTCACTGTGTTTGAGCGCAGTGACAGAGTTTTAAGAAAGCTTTTAGCTACGGGAAACGGAAGATGCAATCTTTCAAATGAGAGCATCTCCATAGATAATTATTATTCCCGCGATACGGCTGATGTTTCAAAAATTCTTTCTGCCTTTACCCCCAACGAAGAAAGGCAGTTTTTTGAAAGCATCGGTCTTTTGCTGTGCTCTGAAGACGGAAGAATTTATCCCTATTCAAGACGCGCAAATGCAGTGAGTGATGCTCTTCGGTATGAATGCGAAAGGCTTGGGGTAAATATCCGCACCAATTCCTTTATTGATAAAATAGAGAAAAAAGAAGATAAGTTCTTAATTCTTGGAGAAGCTTTTGATAAAGCGGTTATCTCCTGCGGAGGGTTTTCTGCACCATCTTTCGGGACGGACGGAAATTCCTTTACTCTCTTAAAATCGCTTGGGCATACAATTACAAAGATTTCTTATGCCCTTTCTCCCGTTAAGGTTTATGAAAATGTGAAATCGCTCAAGGGCATCCGCACATATGCGACACTTACTCTTATAAATGATGGAAAAAAAGTGCGCAGTGAAAAAGGTGAGCTTCAGCTTACAGATTACGGTCTTTCTGGAATTGCAGTTATGCAGCTTTCAAGAGAGTGTAAGGATGGTAGCATTATAGAAGTTGATTTAATGAGCGTATTTTCAGAAGAAAAGCTTATAGAATTCCTCACAGAGCGCAAAGAAGCTTTTTCTCATCTTAAGGCAGATGACTTTTTGACGGGATTTATGCACAAAACTCTTGCGCAGTATATTCTTGCAAAATGTAATATAAGGGCGAATATGCCTTCGGGCGAGCTTACTAAAAAGGATATTTGTGTTCTGGGAAAAGAAATAAAGGCTCTTTCGTTTAAGGTAAAATCGGTCCTCGGCAAGGAACAGTCGCAGGCAACTTGCGGCGGTGCTCTTATTAGTGAATTTGATGCAGATACGCTCGAATCAAAAAAGGTTAAAAACCTCTACTGCATCGGCGAGGCGCTTGACTGTGTCGGCGATTGTGGTGGGTACAACTTACATTGGGCGTGGACTACAGCATATATTGCAGGTAAAAATTTATGATTAAGATAACAAATCTTCATCTTCCAATTAAATACACAAATGATGATATTAAAAGCGCAATAAAGAAAAAACTGCGCGTAGGTGATTACGATATATTGTCATTTGAAATTATAAAGGACTCTATAGATGCACACCGCAGAGGTGAGGTGCACCGCTGCACAAGTGTCGCAGTTTCACTTCGCGGTGAGGCGCGTTTTGAAAATATTAAGGGCGTGGAAAAATACCGAAAATACAGTTATGAATATCCGCCTGTATCACGTCTTGAAAAGCGTCCTGTCGTAGTTGGAAGCGGTCCATGTGGACTTTTTGCGGCACACGTGCTTGCAGTATGCGGAGCGCAGCCTATCGTCCTTGAGAGGGGAATGGATGTCGATGCACGAAAAAAAGCTGTCCTTACCTTTTTTGAGGGCGGAGAGCTTGATACTGAAAGCAATATTCAGTTTGGCGAGGGTGGTGCAGGAACATTCTCTGACGGCAAACTCAATACAGGCACAAAAGACCCAAGACAGAGAAAAGTGCTTGAGGAATTTATAAAGCATGGTGCTCCCGAAGAAATCGCCTACATTGGTAAGCCCCATATCGGCACTGATTTGCTTTCGGGAATTATTAAAAATATGAGAAATGAGATTATCTCGCTTGGCGGAGAATTTCGTTTTTCGTGCAAGCTTGAAGATATATATGTGAAGGACAACCATATTGTCGGCGTAAAGACAAGCAGGGGCGATATTGATACAGATACCGTCATCCTTGCAATAGGTCACAGTGCGCGCGACACAGTTAAGATGCTATTTGAAAAAAATGTGCTGATGGAAAGGAAAAGCTTTTCCGTAGGCGTGAGAATAGAGCATCCGCAAAAGCTTATTGACGAGGCTTTATACCACTCGTTTGCCAATGAGCTTCCTGCTGCAGACTACAAGGCGGCAGTACACCTTAAAGGAGGCCGCGGCGTGTACACATTCTGTATGTGTCCCGGCGGTAGCGTTGTTGCAGCGGCTAGCGAAAAAGAGGGCGTCGTTACAAATGGTATGAGTAATTTCGCGCGTGACGGAAAAAATGCAAACAGTGCACTTCTTGTTTCAGTTCTCCCCACAGATTTTGAGGGAGACGATGTTTTAAGCGGAATTGAGTTTCAGCGAAAACTTGAGAAGGGCGCCTTTTATATGGGTGGAGCTAATTACTTCGCCCCCGTGCAGACCTCGGCAGATTTTATAAAGGGTGAAAAAAGCGTTTCTCTGGGAGATGTTGAGCCGACTTATCCCGTAGGCGTCACGCCGTCTAATCTCTCTAAACTGTTCCCCGAATTCGTGAGCGAGTCTCTTAAAGAGGCGATCCCACTTATAGACAGAAAGATAAAAGGATTTGCACTTCCCGATGCAGTTTTGACGGGTGTTGAAAGCCGTTCCTCTTCCCCTGTCCGCATAGTGCGCGGAGAGGATTTTCAGTCCTCCTTAAAAGGACTTTATCCTTGCGGTGAGGGTGCAGGTTACGCAGGCGGAATTATGAGCGCTGCTGTTGACGGAATACGCGTTGCCGAGTACCTTTTGGGGAAAAAAGAAATTTAGAAGCTATAACGGCCAGTATAATACCGATTGCTAAATAGGAAAACATATATGTATCAGCGCAAACTGCTTTTGTGATAAGATATGCTATCACACTTGCAAGCACTTTGCCGAAATAGTATATTTTCATATTGAACCGGCCTTTAGAAAGCGCGGATGCCTGAAAATGCACGCTCATTCCTCCCCAGGAAAGAAGCGCACTTATAAGAGGAAGCGCTTTTGTACCTGCGCGCGAAAGCTCGCTGCAGCCACGCGTCACCTCAAGTATTCCCGAAAGAATACTATATTCTCCAAAAGGGAGAATTTCGAGTATTGCACTAAAGGTTATGACGAAAACGCAGGCGTTTATGATTGCTCCTCCGCTTTCAATTGCAGATGAAGTAATAAGCTCTCCGAGTGGGGGCTTATTTTTTTTGTAGTAATTCCATTCGTCCTTTATTTTGATGCCTTTTTCTTCTCTTTCTTCGCCGAGAACACGCGCGCAGACGAGCGCAGTTACTACCTGCACTAAAAACAAAAGAACGCCTATAGATTTACTCATAAAAAAGCTTATTCCTACCGTTGCTATTATAAAAAGCGGTCCTGCATTATTGCAGAAAGGGAGTATTCTTTCTGCTTCTTCCTTTGAAATCTGCTTTTCTCTATAGCTTTCGTATACCGCTCTTGCTCCTGCACCGTAGCCGCCGAAAAGCCCCGTCACAAAGCAGACACATCCTGCGGTGCTCATATTAGTAAGCGGTGAAAGAACTTTAGAAAGCATCGCTCCCAGCGGACGCGAAAATCCTCCCTTTATGACGCACGAACTTACAAGCATAAATGGAAGAAGCGACGGAATGACAGCATTTATACATAGTGCAAGTCCGTTTTGAGCACCGTAGAGCACCTGCTCGGGAAAAAGTGCGAAGCACGCACATACTACGAAAAATAACATTCCTCTACCCCATTTCCACTCTTATTATACTGCCTCTTATACTCACACTTTCGTCACTTATGGCTTCTATTGAAAGCTCGTCACCGTCAATTTTTACGATGCCAATAGTTGTGTTTATTCTTATGCAGTTTTCGTTATAGTCAAGTATGCCTCGTATGTTCTCAACACAAAGCTCACTCTTTCCCATAATTTCAATGTGCGGAATATCCGTTATTACATCAAGAGGCAAATCAAGCACATCTGCTACGCGTTGCGCACGTTTTTCTTTCTTTTTCATAAATTACACCTCATTTATAGTTATGCAGTAAAAGAAAGAAACATACAATAAATTAAATCAAAGGAGTGACAGATAATGCTTGGTATTTTATTAAATTCTGTAAAGGGAAAAAGTATAATCCGTGCAAAAGGAAGATTCCCCGAAAGGATATTAAATATTGCTTCAACTTCGGGGATTTTCGTTTCTGATGTGAGGCGCGAGAGCGAAGATTCGATAACTTTCTGCGTGGGACTAAAAGGCGAAGAAGCGCTCCTTTCAAAAAGCCTTGAAGGGCTTACTCTTGAGCTTGTGGAAAGCTACGGAATTCCCGTAGCTTTCAAAAGATATAAAAAGCGTGTGCTCCTTTGTCTGCTCCCGATAATTTTCATTATTACATCATATGCTTTTTCTCTTTTTATCTGGCGCGTGGAAATTGAGGGTGGTGACAAAAAGCTTCAAAAGGAAGTTCTTGATACCATTTCAAAAAATGGGGTATTTGTCGGCGCTCTCAAGAAAAAAATTGACCATTATGAAATAAAGCGTCAGGCAATAATGAGTATCGACGAGCTTTCGTGGATGTGGGTGGACGTAAAGGGGACATCCGCGAAGGTGAAAATAAGAGAGAGAAAACCTCTTCCCGATATGATTCCCATAAATGAGCCGAGCGATGTTATCTCGATGCACAGCGGCTTGATTGAAAAAATGCAGGTTTACTGCGGCGTGCCTCTTTTTAAGGAAGGGCAGTCGGTTGAAAAGGGAGATGTTATCGTGACGGGGGTTTTCAGAAGCGAGAATGAAAATATACCTACATACTATCACCACGCAACTGCAGATGTCACTTTGCGTCTTTGCGAGAGCAAAACAGTTATAATTCCGCGTAAAACTATCAAAAAAACGCCAACGGGAAATAAAAAAAGTGTTTATAAGGTAAATTTAGAAAAAAATAATATAAATTTTTCACTAAACAGTAGAATTTCATATGCCGAATATGATAAAATAGAAAAAAAGTATACTCTTCCGTTTACAAGTATTTCCTTCGTGAAAACCACCTACCTTGAAAACAAGGTTTCAGAAAGTGATACAGATATTCCAAAGGAGCTTTCAAGTCGCAGAAAAGCATTTCTTGACTCTCTTTCAAAGAAGGATATGGAGATTGTTAATTTAAGCGAAGAAGTTATTGAAAACGAAAACGACGTTACCGTGATTTTCAGTGCGGATTGCCGCGTTAAAACAGGAAAAGAAATTCCCATAAAAAAAGGAGAAGCAGATGGAAAGAATTCTTGAAGCAAAAAGCATAGACACTCTTATGTCGCTCTTTGGAAGCTTTGATGCAAATGTGAAGCTCATTGAGCGTGAGATGAACGTTAAAATCACAAATAAAGATACACAGATTAAAATCATAGGCGATAACTGTGATAAAACTGCAGGCGTTCTCCAAAGGCTCATCGATGAAATTGAGCTTGGCGAAACCCTTACAGAGCAAAATATCCGATATGCTATTTTTTCAGTTAATGAGGATGTAGAATATGTCCCCCCTGCAAAGGGAGACTATATCTGCATCACTGCAAAGGGAAAAAGCGTTAAATGTAAGACACACGGACAGAAAAACTATATACAGAAAATCCGTGACAATACAGTCGTTATTGCAATCGGCCCTGCAGGCACGGGTAAAACTTATCTTGCAGTTGCAATGGCGGTGGATGCGTTCCGCAGAAAAGAGGTAAGCCGCATCATTCTTACGAGACCTGCAGTTGAAGCAGGTGAAAAGCTAGGCTTTTTGCCCGGTGATTTACAGATGAAGGTTGACCCTTATTTAAGACCTCTTTACGATGCCCTCGGAGATATGCTCGGTATGGAAAACTACCAGAAGTATCTTGAGCGCGGAGTTATTGAGATAGCTCCTCTTGCCTATATGCGCGGAAGAACGCTTGATGATGCCTTCATAATCCTTGATGAAGCGCAAAACACCACTCCCGAGCAGATGAAAATGTTTCTTACCCGTATAGGCTTCGGGTCAAAGGCAGTCATCACAGGCGACGTTACGCAGATTGACCTTCCCGATGGAAAACGAAGCGGTCTTAAGGATGCCGCAAAAATACTTAAAAATATCGAGGGGCTTGATTTTTCATACCTTTCTGACAAGGACGTTGTGCGTCATCCGCTTGTGCAGAAGATTATTGCAGCATATGAAAAATTCGAAAAAAGATCTTGATAAAGGACTGATTACAATATGAAAAAATCGTTTTTCAGTAATGCACTGCACGCCGTAATCACAGGCATTTCGATTGTACTGATTATTTTTGTCGTTCTTTTCTCTAACAAGGCAGGTCAGGTTGACCTTAAAGTCGGAGATGTTTCAACAGATGATATTTATGCACCGCGTGCAATTGTTGATACTGTGACGACAAATGCGACGAGAGAAGCGGCAAAAAAGGGCGTGGAAAACGTTTATATTTCCAATGAAAGCAAGCGTCTGAGCGCTCTTGACTCTATTTCTGATTTCTTGGCGCTCGCAACAACTCTCAAGGATGACAAGGAAAAAAGCGTTGCCGCCGCCCAAGCACAGCTTCAGGCACAAGCAAAACTTGATATTCCCAGTAATGTTGCTCGCGCAGTTATGACCACAGACGAAGCTCAATTTGCACAATTCCGTAAAATCAGCGACATCGTAAGCGATATTATGGCGCGCGGCATATCAGATGTTTCCGCAGCTAACAAGGAATGCTCTGAAAAGGTGCAAAAGCTTAAAATGACAGAGCCACAGAAAGAGGCGGCAATTAAAATTGCTTCTCTTGTAATGACAGAAAATCTTGAGCTTGATAAAGCCGAGACACAGCGCCGCAGAGAAGCCGCAGCAAGCTCTGTCCCTGAAATTGAATACAAAAAAAATCAGATTATTGTAAGAAAGGGTGAAATTGTTTCCGCTGCGCAGCTTGAAATGCTCCGACTGCTCGGTATCCTAAAAGGCACAAATCCGCTCTCTCCCTCATACACAATCGGTGTTATCCTTCTTATGATAATCTGCTATGTCATCATTATGTTTTATTTTTCAAAGCAGAAGAAAAAGCTTCCGTATTCAATACCGATTTGTGCACTTACTGCTCTCATTATTATCGTGATGGCATTTTACAGTTCAAAATACATTTCTGCCGATATGATATCGCTCCTTCCTGCAGGACTTTTCCCGGGGATTGTAACCATTTTTGCTTCTCCGCAGATAGCGATTATTACAAACCTTGCACTTTCAATATTCTGTGCAATAGCTTTTGATGCAAGCTGGGGATATGCAATATGTCTTATTATCGCAGGAACGGTGACTGCCTACTGCTTTGCCGCAGTAAAGAGGCGTACACACCTTCTCCCTGCATCTGTTATATCCTCTGTTTTCTACGGGCTTGTATTTTGTGCGATGTCACTTATCGAATCAAACAATGCTCTAACAGCCTTCGCCTCGTTTGGCAAAGGATTTATGGGTGGATTTATTTCGGGACTTATTACGATAGGCTCCCTTCCCCTTATAGAATGGATATTCAACGCAACTACTCCAATGAAACTAAGCGAGCTTGCAAATCCCGAAAACAAGCTCCTTAAAAAGCTCTTGATTGAAGCTCCCGGTACTTATCATCATTCGCTTACTGTGGCAAATATTTCCGAAATTGCCGCTCGCAGTGTACATGCAGACGCACTTTTAGCGCGTGTGGGTGCTTATTACCACGATATAGGAAAGCTTCTCCATCCTCTTTATTTCAGGGAAAATCAGTATGATAAAAATGCTCACGATACGCTTTCTCCCGAGGAAAGCTCATCAATCATCATAGAGCACGTTCCTTACGGAGTGGAGATTGCCACTAAAAATCGTTTGCCGCAAAGTGTAATTGATATTATTGCGCAGCACCACGGAAAAAGTACTACAGGATATTTCCTTATCCGTGCAAAAGAGCTTGGCGGCGATATTGATGAATCGAATTTTACTTATCCCGGTCCTGTTCCGCAGACAAAAGAAGCGGCTATAGTAATGCTTGCCGATTCGTGTGAGGCGGCGGTAAGAAGCATCGAGGACAAGACGGAGAGCAAAATAGAAGCAATGGTTCGCCGCCTTGCTACAGAGAGAGTTAATTCAGGTCAGTTCTCACAGTGTAATATGACCTTTGAAGAGCTTGAGACTGTGATAAGGGTTATTACTAAAACTCTCGGCGGATATTTCCACGATAGAATAAAGTATGAATAACAGATTGGAGAAAATTATGATACAGTTTATTATTGAAAACGAACAGGACAAGCTTGAATTTACCCAGGAGCTTGAAGAAATTATGCAAAAGGCAGTTGCCACCACACTGCAGGTTGTCGGCGGTGACGAAGAGACAGATTTTGAGGTAAGTATTCTCATTACAGACGATAATGGCATCCACGAAATCAACAAAGAAACACGCGATATAGATTCACCTACCGATGTTTTGAGTTTCCCCATTCTTGAATTTGACGAGGATGGAGTGATGATTGAGGAGAGCGGCGACTATGACGGAGAATTACTCCTTTTAGGCGACATTGTTCTCTCCCTCGAAAGAGCAAAGGCTCAGGCAGAGGAATATGGTCATACTCTTGAGCGCGAGGTGGGATTTTTGACTGTGCACAGTACTCTCCATCTTCTTGGTTTTGACCATATGGAAGAGCCATATACCTCTGTTATGCGTGCGCGTGAAAAAGAGATTATGGATGTTATGGATTTACACAGATAACTCGGAAGTGAAATTTTGCTTTGCAAAACATTCACTTTCGAAAAAAGGGCTTTCGCTCGCGCACCGCTCACCGCGGTAGACCTTGATAGGTGTTAAAATCGAGGTACACGCCCCCGATTTTAACGGATTTTAAAGTTAAGGGGAATCCCCTTAACAACCCCCTTCGACTTTTTCAAAGTTTTCTCAGAAAGGAAATATAACTAATGAGTAATTTTAAGTCAGGCTTTGCCGCTATTGTCGGCAGACCCAACGTTGGAAAATCAACTCTTACAAATGCTTTCATAGGTGAAAAGGCGGCTATCGTTTCAAACAAGCCGCAGACTACAAGAACCAATCTTGCCGCTATTGATAATGGCGATAATTATCAGATAGTTTTCGTTGATACTCCCGGTATGCACACACCGAGAACAAAACTTGGTGAATATATGAATTCTTCCGCAGGAAGTTCTCTTTCAGATGTTGATGTGGCAATACTTGTTGTTGAAGCAGGCAAAGAAATCTACGACCTTGAGAAAAATATCATAAAAAATGCAAACGACAAAAAGATACCGCTCATTCTTGCAATAAACAAAGCTGATGCAGTTGAAAAAGATACTATTCTCCCCCAGATACAAGCGTTTTACCAGGAGGGCGAATTTGCCGCAATTATTCCCATAAGTGCTCTTAAAAATGATGGCGTTGACGCTATAAGAGAGGAAATCTTAAAGCATTTTGAAGAGGGCGAGCCTTTTTATGATACAGAAATTTATGCTGACAGTACTCTTCGAGAAATGTCGGCAGAAATCATCCGCGAGAAAATCTTAAGACTTTTTGACCGTGAAATTCCTCACGGAACTGCAGTTGAGATTGAGTCTATGGATGAGGGAGAAGATGTGACTAAAATAAAAGCTGTTATCTACTGCGAAAAGGAAAGCCATAAGCCGATTATTATCGGAAAACGCGGTGAGGCTATAAAGCGTATCGGTTCTTATGCAAGACGCGATATTGAAAAGCTTCTGGACACACAGGTTTACCTTGAACTTTGGGTTAAGGTAAGAGAAGACTGGAGAAATAAGTCTACTGCCCTTAAAGAGCTTGGTTATACAAATAAATAAAAGAAATTTTTTCAAGTTATTAACAGAGCGATATCACCTCATAATAATTATGAGGTGACTTTGATGGCAAGAACAAAAAGTATTATGTGGGATATGTTCACTACGACAGGAAATATTGATATTTACCTGAAATACAAAAGACACGAAGAACAGAAGGAAAGAGCAAAATGCCAGACGACACAATCAAACTCAGTGCAATAGTAATAAAGGCGGTAAAAAGCGGCGAAAACGATAAGATGCTTACTCTCCTTTCGCACGAAATTGGTAAAATCACCGTTATAGCAAAGGGTGTAATGAGCCTCAAGCACAAGAGCAAAAGCGCTTGTGCGCCGCTTTGCTATTCTTCTTTTGTACTCAAAAAAATTAAAGACGGATTTTACTCACTCACAAGCGCCGAATTAATCGAAAGCTTCCGCACTCTTTCAGAAGATGTGTTGCTTTTGTCGTACGGCGCTTATTTTGCTTCCCTTACCGAGATGTGTGTGCAAAGTGGTGTTTCGGCAGATGAGGAAGTAAGGCTTCTTCTTAATACTCTTTACGTACTTTGCAAAAGAAATGATGAAGCACCTCTTATAAAGGCTGTATTTGAATTTAAGATAATGGAGCTTTGCGGAATAGTTCCCGATTTTGAATACGAGTGCCCGTGCGGCGTGGAAGGAACTTTTTTCAGCGTATCCGAGGGTGAAGTGCGTTGTGGCGAGCATAAAACTACAGACTTAATTCAAATCGGAAAGGCTCAAATTCAGCTTGCTAAATATATAACGGAAAGTTCTCTTAGAGACGCTCTTTTCTGCAAATGTGATAAAAAAGTTTCCTCTTCCCTTTCTTCTATCACAGAGCCTTTTTTAATGTATCATTTGGGGAATTTACCCAGTTCACTCCAGTATTTGCACTCTATTGTTAAAAACTTGTAATAAAATTACAGTTTTTCGAAAAAAGTACTGGCTTTTTAATCGAAATTGGTATATAATAGTATGCGTACTAAAAAAACAATTAATTTTCATAATATTTTTAGGAGGTAATTTTAGATGACAAAGTTTGTCTATCTCTTCAAAGAAGGTAACGCAACTATGAGAAACCTTCTTGGTGGTAAGGGTGCTAACCTTGCAGAGATGACCGCTATCGGTCTTCCCGTTCCACAGGGTTTCACAATTACAACAGAGGCTTGTACTCAGTACTATGAGGACGGCCGCAAAATCAATGACGAAATTCAGGCTCAGATTATGGAATACATCGACAAGATGGAAGAAATCTGCGGCAAAAAGTTCGGCGACAAGGAAAATCCCCTTCTCGTCTCTGTTCGTAGCGGTGCAAGAGCTTCTATGCCCGGTATGATGGATACTATTCTCAACCTCGGTCTTAATGAAGATGTTGTTGAGGCTATGGCTGAAAAGAGTGGTAATCCCAGATGGGCTTACGACTGCTACAGAAGATTCATTCAGATGTATTCTGACGTAGTTATGGAAGTTGGTAAGAAATACTTTGAACAGCTTATCGACGAAATGAAGGAAAAGAAGGGCGTTACTAACGATATCGACCTTACTGCAGAAGACCTCAAGACTCTTGCAGAGCAGTTCAAGGCTGAATATAAGTCCAAGATTGGTAAGGACTTCCCCACAGATCCCAAGGAACAGCTTATGGGCGCTGTTGAAGCAGTATTCCGTTCATGGGACAACCCCCGTGCAAACGTTTACCGTCGTGACAACGATATTCCTTATTCTTGGGGTACCGCTGTTAACGTACAGATGATGGCATTTGGTAACATGGGTGACGATTGCGGTACAGGTGTTGCATTTACTCGTGACCCCGCTACAGGTGAGAAGGGTCTTATGGGCGAATTCCTTGTAAACGCACAGGGTGAAGATGTTGTTGCAGGTGTTCGTACTCCTATGCCCATCGCACAGATGGCTGAAAAGTTCCCCGAAGCATTCGACGAATTCAACAAAGTTTGTGCTATCCTTGAAGATCACTACAGAGATATGCAGGATATGGAGTTCACTATTGAAAATAAAAAGCTCTATATGCTTCAGACACGTAACGGTAAGAGAACTGCAAAGGCAGCTCTTAAGATTGCTTGTGACCTTGTTGATGAGGGCATGATCGATAAGAAGAAGGCTGTTGCAATGATCGACCCCAGAAACCTTGATACACTTCTCCATCCCCAGTTTGATGTGAAGGCTCTTAAGGCTGCTACACCTATGGGCAGAGGTCTTGGTGCTTCTCCCGGTGCTGCTTGCGGTAAGGTAGTATTCACAGCTGAAGATGCTGAAAGCTGGAATGCAAGAGGAGAAAAGGTTATCCTTGTTCGTCTTGAAACATCTCCCGAAGATATCACAGGTATGAAGGCTTCGCAGGGTATCCTCACAGTTCGTGGCGGTATGACATCTCACGCAGCAGTTGTTGCTCGTGGTATGGGTACATGCTGTGTATCAGGTTGCGGTGACATCATCATGGACGAAGAAAACAAGAAGTTTACACTTGCAGGTAAGACCTTCACAGAAGGCGATGCAATTTCTATCGACGGTTCTACAGGTAATATCTACGACGGTATTATCCCCACAGTTGACGCAGAAATCGCTGGCGAATTCGGCAGAATTATGGCTTGGGCTGATGAATTCAGACCTCTTAAGGTTAGAACAAATGCCGACACACCCGCTGATGCTAAAAAGGCTCGCGAGCTTGGTGCTGAAGGTATCGGTCTCTGCCGTACAGAGCATATGTTCTTTGAGGCTGAAAGAATCGCTGCTTTCCGCGAAATGATTT
>JAZNTQ010000015.1:0-2425 GCA_045591865.1 Clostridia bacterium | reverse complement strand
CACTGAAAACTTCAGAAGTTACTGTTAAAAAAGCATCTCAATTCGACCCATTATTTGCCCATTGTTTCAATAAATTTCTTATAAAAATGTACGACAAGTCAGAACAAGCAAAATGTTTGAAAACCTCGCAGGTAAGCCATTTTGCGCTATCTTGCCGAATGGCTTGCTATGCTGAAATCTCAATTCAATTCCCGTACGGGTCACCACACTTTAATAAAGAAGAACACTCATCAATTGGGTGTTCTTTTTTTATACCCTCATTCAAATTATCGAAGCGAATAGTTTTCTCTCCGCCTTTGAAGTTGAGCATAATTACGAACTTGTCATTATAAAGGAAAATGCTGTTCACAAAGAAGTCAATCAGCTTCTGTTTATGCTCGGATGTGTTAAGCTTGATTTTCGCAAAGCTTAAAATCCAAGCTTCAATCTGGTCAGCAGGTACAACAGCATTGTTGATTTTCTCTTTTGCAATTTCCGCTTCAATAACTTCCTGCTGGTTTTCAAGACGTTCAAGCTCTGTTTTGGTGGACTTGGTAAAAAGTCCCGCCTTGATTGCATTCAGCAGATTATCAAGCTCCTTCTTGTTCTGCTTCTGTTCCTTCTGAAGTGCAGAAAGCTTCGTACTTTTCTGTTTCTGAAGCGCAAAGCAGGTTTTGCTTATCCTTTTAACCAGCGGCACATCATTAAGCAGCTCAAGTACAACCTTAACTACCAAATCTTCAAGACGCTTCTTGGCAATCATTTTGTGAGGGCAATTCCGCTTTTTTGCAGAGTTGCATTGATAGTAATGATACACCTGTGTACGTCCTGTGCCGCCTGTGCCTGAAACCGTCGTGCCGCAGTAGCCGCAGAAAATCTTACCCGTGAGAATAAACCTGTCCTCAATTTTTCTGTAGCTTCCGCACTTGTGCTTGTTTGCATCAAGCCTCTGACGGCAGATTTCAAAAATTTCCGTTGTAGTAAGCGGAGGGATAGCACTGTTATTTACCACGTCCTTGAAACGGTACTCGCCGAGATAGCGGCGGTTCTTCAAAAGTCCATCGATAAAGTTATAGGTAAACTTCTTACCCCGCTTTGTAAGACCCCTTCCGCTTAAATCAGCAATAATTTCAAGAATAGTCTCGCCGTCAGCGTACCGATTGAAAATTTCAGTAACAATCGGAGCTTCGGCAGGATTTTTACGGAAAAACCTGTCCTTGTCAATGGAGTAACCGTATGTAACAGAACCACCATTGAACTTCCCCTTAAGAACGTTTTCCACCATACCCCTTGTAACCTTTTCGGAAAGGTCGATAGAGTAATATTCCGATATTCCTTCAAGAACGGATTCAAGAATAATACCCTCTGCACCCTCCGAAATTGCCTCTGTTGCAGAAACAACCGATACATTGTTTTTCTTCAACGCAGCTTTGTATCTTGCCGAATCGTAGCGGCTTCTTGAAAACCTGTCCAGTTTCCATACAATAATTATGTCAAATTCTTTTTTGGCACTGTCCTTTATCATTCTCTGAAAGTCGGGACGGTTGTCGGTTTTCGCGGAAATAGCTCTGTCGATATATGTATCCACAACAATGTAGCCCTTGCGTTCAGCAAAAGCCTTGCATTCTCTGAGCTGTCCCTCAATAGATTCTTCACGCTGATTGTCGCATGAATAACGTGCATAGATTACTGCTTTTGACAATAAGTTCACTCCTTATTTTCCTGGAGCATTTGCAGTAAAGCTTGCTTGAAACGAGCATTGGCAGGTGACTTCGGGTCAAAGCACATATCAATGAATTTTTTCATATCATCGTCTTCTTCAATGATTTTTGGCTGATATTCATATAGCTTACCCTGAGGGTTGTCAGTGCGTCCGAAGATGTAATCAAGCGATACATCGAAGCGGTCAGCATACCATAATAATGTTTCAACAGAAGGCGAAATTGCCCCGGCTTCGTAGCGGTTAACGCTTGCCTGCGCAATACCTATTTCTTTTGCAAGCTTGTTCTGCGAGATGCCCAAGTTTTCTCGTAATAATTTTAGTCTTTGTGCGATTGTTTTCATGATGCGACTCTCCTAATACAAATATTGTGTAGCTATATTATACAATATATGTATAGGATTGTCAATACATTTTCTGAATAAGTCTTGAACTTTTTTCATTACTCCTCAAGTTCTTTCATCATATCCAGCATAAGCTGTGCCCCAACCCTGACACCCATCTGAAATTGAAGAAATTCAAATTCATGAGCGGATTCTTGATATGTTGCAAAGTATTTTTCAAAAATCTCATTTGCATCAGGGAATTCTTTAATAATCTCATCTTGAAGCATAAGAATCTCCTTCATTATTTTATCATAGTTTTTCGAGCGTGGATTCAACTCAATAAAGGACGGAATATTTCCGTAGTACATGTTTTTAATTATACTATTCATATGTTTTTACC
>JAZNTQ010000014.1:0-3500 GCA_045591865.1 Clostridia bacterium | reverse complement strand
CTTATCATCAAGCTTAACACCGCGAAGCTTTGTTCCCATTCCGGGAATCATCTTCACAATACTCTCAAGAGAGCCCATATTCTTCATTTGCCTGAGCTGGTCAAGATAGTCGTTAAGGTCAAATTTCTGGGCGCGGATTTTCTTTTCTAGTTCCTCAGCCTTTTTTTCATCAAAGGCTTCCTGCGCCTTATCAATCAAGGAAAGCATATCGCCCATTCCCAGAATTCTTGACGCCATTCTGTCAGGATAGAAAGGTTCAAGGTCGGTAAGCTTTTCTCCCATACCCACAAACTTGATATTCTTACCTGTTGTAGCACGGACACTAAGCGCCGCACCGCCTCGGGTATCACCATCAAGCTTAGTGAGGATTATTCCGTCAATTCCAAGCTGCTCATCAAAGCTTGCCGCAACATTTACAGCGTCCTGACCTGTCATAGAATCGACTACGAGAAGAATTTCCGTAGGATGAACGCTTGACTTTATTTCCTTAAGCTCATCCATAAGCGCCTCATCTACGTGAAGACGGCCTGCTGTATCTATTATAACAGTATCAAAACGCGAGGTATCGCAATTTTTCACTGCCTGAAGTGCAATCTGAACGGGATTTTTCGTTTCAAAATCCGCATAAACCTCAAGTCCGAGCTGCTCACCTACTACCTGAAGCTGCTTTATTGCCGCAGGACGCTGAACATCACATCCAACAAGCACAGGGCGCTTGCCTTGCTTTTTAAGAACACCGCCGAGCTTTGCTGCAGTAGTAGTTTTTCCGGCACCCTGCAGACCTGCAAGCATATATACAGTAGGTGCTTTAGGCGAAACTGCAAGCTTTGATTGCGCACCGCCCATAAGCCAGGTAAGCTCATCACGAACTATTTTTATTATCTGCTGACCTGCAGTTAAGCTTTCAAGAACCTCACTGCCTGTAGCTTTTTCAAAAACACGCTTTTCAAATTCTTTAACAACTTTATATCCAACATCGGCTTCAAGCAGGGCAAAACGCACTTCGCGCATAGCAGCTTTTATATCCTTTTCGGTTACAACGCCCTGACCTTTAAGCTTTTTAAAGGTTTCCTGAAGCTTTTCACCCAAAGATTCAAATGCCATTACTCTGCTCCATTCTCAATAAAATGTACCTTTTCAAGTATTTTTTCAGCAAGGCCGGTAATTTCCTTACTGTTAGAAAGCCTCTTATTGGTTGCCTTAAGCTGCTCTGCTATACTCTGAATATCATTCACGCTGCGGAAAACCTCAATCAAATGAAGCTTACTTTCCATTTCATCAAGGATTGCTTCTCCTCTTTTAATAAAATCTCTCACGCCCTGACGTGATATATCCATAAGCTCTGAAATTTCGCCCAATGAATAATCACTGTCGTAATAATATTCCATAGCCTCGGCCTGCTTATCGGTGAGAAGTCCTTTGTAAATATCAAGCAATTCTGTGTAAACAAGATTTTTTTCCATAAAAACGCCTGTGGCTTCCCCCTTTTTTATAAGATTGTAAAGTCAATCAACTTTACAACTTCTACAGTATACACCGATTTTTGTAAGATGTCAATAGATTTTTATTAATTTTTCTGTAAAATTTCTGTAAAAAAAGCTTGCATTTCCCATTTGTTTATGTTATCATAGTATGGCACAAAAATACGCACACTGCCTGAGTGGCGCCATGTGCCTTCCTATTATATAGTGAGGGTTGGCGTACATATTGACGGTAGTGGAGGTGCTGCCGCATCGCTTATGACATGGGCGCGGTGGTAAAAAACTAAATAAACGGAGGTGTTTTAACATGTCAGTTATTGCTATGAAGCAGCTTTTGGAGGCAGGTGTTCACTTCGGTCATCAGACAAGAAGATGGAACCCCAAAATGGCGGAGTATATCTTTACAGAACGTAACGGTATCTACATCATCGACCTGCAGAAAACAGTTAAGAAGATTGAGGAAGCTTATGAATTTATCCGCTCTGTTGCAGCAGACGGCGGCGAAATTCTCTTTGTTGGTACAAAGAAGCAGGCTCAGGAAACAATCAAGGAAGAAGCTCAGCGTATAGGTATGCATTATGTTGACGCAAGATGGCTCGGCGGTATGCTTACAAACTTCAAGACAATCAAGAAGAGAATTGAAAGACTTGCTCAGCTTCACAAAATGGAAGAAGATGGCACATTCGACCTTCTCCCAAAGAAAGAAGTTATCGGTCTCAAGGGCGAAATGGAAAAGCTTGAGAAGTACCTTGGCGGTATCAAGGAAATGAAGAAGGCTCCTGCAGCAATTTTCATCGTTGACCCCAGAAAAGAAAGAATCGCTATCGCTGAAGCAAAGAAGCTTAATATCCCGATTGTTGCTATTGTTGATACAAACTGCGACCCCGAGGATGTTGACTATGTTATCCCCGGTAACGATGACGCTATCCGTGCAGTTAAGCTTGTTGTTTCTACTATTGCCAACGCTGTAATGGAAGGCCGCGAAGGCAAAGCAGAAGCTCCTGCTGAACACGAAGAAATCGATATTACACTTGAATAATTGAATATTTTTACTCAATATTCTGATAATATTACGAAAGGGATGTTATTAATATGAATTTCACAGCTCAGGACGTTAAAGAATTGAGAGAAAAAACCGGTTGCGGTATGATGGACTGTAAAAAGGCTCTTTCTGAAACAAACGGCGATATGGACAAGGCTATTGACTTTTTGAGAGAAAAAGGTCTTGCTACAGCTGCTAAGAAGTCCGGCAGAATTGCTTCTGAAGGTATCGTTAAGGCTTATCTTACAGATGATAAGAAGATTGGTGTTCTTGTTGAAGTTAACTCAGAAACTGACTTCGTTGCAAAGAATGATGAATTCCAGTCATTCGTTGAAGATGTTGCAAAGATTGTTGTAGAAAAGGCTCCCGAAGATGTTGAAGCTCTTAAGGCTCTTCCCTATGGCAGCGAAGGCACTGTAGGCGATGCTCTTACAGCTCTTATCGCTAAAATCGGTGAGAATATGAACATTAGAAGATTCGCAAGAATCGAAGGCAATGTTTGTTCTTATACACACGGCGGCGGCAGAATCGGTGTTCTTGTTGAAGCTGAAGGCAGCCTTGCAGACGAAAACTGCTACGAGGCAGCAAGAGACGCGGCAATGCAGATTGCAGCTATCAATCCTCTTTACCTTTCTTCTGAGGTTGTTCCCGCAGAAGACCTTGAAAAAGAAAAGAACATCATTATAGCTCAGATTAAGGAAGATCCCAAGAATGCAAACAAGCCTGACGCAATCATTGAAAAAATGGTTGGCGGTAAGATTAATAAGTTCTATGAGCAGAACTGCCTTCTTCAGCAGGAATTCGTTAAGGACAATGACCTCAAGGTTTCCAAGTATCTTGAATCTAAGGGCGTTAAGCTTGTAAACTTCGTTCGTTTTGAAAAGGGCGAAGGCCTTGAAAAGAAAGAAGACAACTTTGCAGATGAAGTTGCTTCTATGATTAAATAAAAAAGCGACTCCGTCACTGCACCTGCGGTG
>JAZNTQ010000013.1:0-9236 GCA_045591865.1 Clostridia bacterium | reverse complement strand
ACTGAAATAAAAAAATACCCCGTGACGAATTTTCGTCACGGGGTATTTTTTTATTAGCCAAGTGATTTTTTCTTTGATACTGTAACTTCTTCGTTGTAGCATGAGAACATCTCATCAACATTTTCTTCTTTCATTTTGGGTGTAATCCAGCTTATAACGGGAACTAAAATGAGTCCGCCGAGCATCGCTATTACACCGCAGTTGATGGGTGACTGCAAGATTGCGGGGAAAGAGCTTCTTGCTACCATATTAAGCATCATAATACCTGAACCGAAAATGAAGCTTACCCATACTGAAAGCTTCGTTGCCTTTTTCCAGTAGAGTCCGTAGAGGAACGGAGCGAGGAATGCGCCTGCGAGTGCTCCCCAGGAAATACCCATCATATCGGCTATGTAACCGAGCTTATCTTTATTAAGAGCGATAACTGCTGAAATTACGATAAATACTGCTATAAGAACACGCATTATAAATACCTGCTTCTTTTCAGACATATCTTTTACTATGTGTCCTTTTATCATATCGAGAGTAAGTGTGGAGCTTGAAGCAAGTACGAGTGATGAAAGAGTTGACATAGACGCTGAAAGCACAAGCACAATTACAACTGCGATAATTATGTCGGGCAGATTCTGGAGCATCGTCGGAATGATTGCGTCAAAACCGCCTGCAGGCATATCACCCACAACATTCAGCTTGTCAGAGAAAAGTCTTCCGAATCCACCGAGGAAGTAGCAACCGCCTGCAACAACTACTGCAAAAAGAGTAGAAATGATTGTGCCTTTTTCGATATCCTTTTCACTCTTTATTGCATAGAACTTCTGTACCATCTGCGGAAGTCCCCATGTGCCGAGAGAGGTAAGAATTACGACAAACAAAAGTCCTAGAGGGTCGGGGCCGAAGAATGAGTTATATGTTCCGGGAACTGCCCCTTCTACCTTTGCAAGACCATTGAGAGCTTCAATAAAGCCACCATTTTGTGAAAGCACTGCGCCGATAACTGCCGCGATACCTACAAGCATTATGATACCCTGAATAAAGTCGTTGATTGCAGTTGCCATATAGCCACCTGCAATAACATATATACCCGTAAGAATTGCCATAATGATTACGCACACGGAGTAGTCAATACCCGGGAAAGCCATCGAGAAAAGTCTTGAAAGTCCGTTGTAGAGCGATGCAGTATAAGGAATAAGGAAAATAAATACTATGATTGATGCAACTATTTTAAGCGCAGGGCTAATATATCTTTTGGCGAAAAATTCAGGCATAGTTGCAGTTTCAAGGTGCTGGGACATGAGGCGAGTTCTTCTACCTAAAATCACCCAAGCAAGAAGCGAGCCGAGTACTGCATTACCAATACCAATCCACGTTGATGCAATACCAAATTTCCAGCCAAACTGACCTGCATAGCCAACGAAAATTACTGCGGAAAAGTAAGATGTCCCGTAAGCAAAAGCTGTGAGCCACGGACCTACACTTCTTCCGCCGAGCACAAATCCGTTTACGTCAGTAGAGTTTTTTCTGCAGTATATTCCCACTGCAATCATAACAGCGAAAAATACTACAAGCATACCGATTTTTAATACCATAAAAATCTTCCTTTCGTTTGAGGACAAATAAAAAATCCGTCCTCGAATTTAATAATTCAGAGGACGGATATATATCCGTGGTACCACCTCAATTTACCGCTACCTCACGATAGCAGCCTTTCAAAGTGTCAATCAACACTTTTGTTCTGTGACGGGAACTCCCGTTGCAGCCTACTTGAATTCCGTTCGGTGCACTGCTCGCAGGAGGTATTCGGAAATAGCTTCCCCATTGTCTCGCACCAACCGACAACTCTCTTTAGGCTCCACTACTCTTACTTGTTCCTGCTCAAACGCATTTATTAATTAAGTTCGTATATATTTTATCGCTTTACAGTAGTAAAGTCAAGTATTTTTTGTCAATTTTTTGCTTTTACCATCTTGTAGTTGGGGTTGGTAATCAGAACTCCCTCAGGTACAGCTATAATTTCAACTTCCTCACCATCTTCAAAATGATAAAATTCGCGATATTCTGCTGGAATTACAAGTCTGCCGTTTTTAGAAAATTTTCTTTTTATGCCTATTTTCATTTTTATCCCCCGTTTTTAATGCAATTAAAAAATGCGCAGCCCATATTTCAGAGCCACGCACGAAAAACACATAAGCTCCCTGTCGCCAAACAAAATTCAAGATCTCCAAAAGAACGATACATGAATAAGAACCTACATGTTTTTACCGAAAGATAAAAACATATCGTTCTTTTTGGAATCAAAAATTAAATTTTGTTTGGCAAAATCATTATAGCATTTCAAAAAATAAATTGCAATACATTCGACAAAAAAAGATAAAATCAGATAAAAAAAGAACCCATACGGTGTACGGGTTCTTTTTGATTACATAGGGTGTACTTTATTTTCTTTGTCTGCAAGTGTAGGGTCAATCTTATACTTCTGTCCCTGACGGAATTCAAAGTACTTTGTGGCAACAGGTCCGAAAAGAGCATAGCTCAAAACGTCTTCGTCCTGCTCGATATACTCACTGATTTCGCTTCTGAACTTATCAAGCTCATTGGGAATATCATCTGCAGGTCTTCCTGTAATACGCTTTTCATCGCCAAGGATTTTCTTTGCAAATTCGTCGCTAACTTCAACGGGAGTTCTGCCATATTCACCCTTAATCATTCCGCGGAATTCCTTGGTAACATTCTTATATCTCTCGCCTAAAACTACGTTGAACACTGCCTGCGAGCCAACAATCTGGCTTGTGGGTGTTACGAGCGGTGGGAAGCCTGCATCCTCACGAACGCGGGGAACTTCGCGGAGAACTTCCTGGAACTTGTCCTCTGCACCGAGCTGCTTGAGCTGTGAAAGAAGATTTGAAAGCATACCACCGGGGACCTGATATTTAAGAGTATTTACGTCAACTGCAAGTGCCTTGGGATTAAGAGTACCATCTGCAAGATATTTCTCGCGGATAGGTCTGAAATAGTCTGCAATATCGCTTAAGAGGTTAAGGTCGTAGCCTGTGTCGTAGGGTGTGCCCTGAAGTGCTGCAACGAGAGGCTCTGTTGCAGGCTGGCTTGTACCCATAGCAAGAGGCGACATAGCACAGTCAACGATATCTACGCCTGCTTCAATAGCCTTAAGATATGTCATCGAAGCAACACCGCTTGTGTAGTGAGTATGAAGCTCAATCGGGATTTTAACTGCTTCTTTCATTCCTTTCACAAGGTCGTATGCATTGTAAGGAGTGAGAAGACCTGCCATATCCTTGATACAGATACTGCTTGCTCCCATACCCTCAAGCTCTTTTGCCATATCGATAAAGGTCTGGTTTGTATGAACAGGGCTGATTGTATAAGAAATAGCCGCCTGAACGTGACCTTTTTCCTTGATTGTAGCATTGATTGCTGTCTTAAGATTACGAACGTCGTTAAGAGCATCGAAAATTCTGATGATATCAATACCATTTGCGATTGACTTCTGTACAAAGTATTCTACAACGTCATCGCCGTAATGACGGTAGCCGAGGATATTCTGTCCGCGGAAAAGCATCTGGAGAGGAGTGTTCTTTGCCTTGTCCTTGATTTTTCTGAGTCTTTCCCAGGGGTCTTCCTTGAGGAAACGAAGACAACTGTCAAAGGTTGCGCCGCCCCATGCTTCAAGAGCGTTGTAGCCTACTTTATCGAGAAGCTCTACTGCGCCGAGCATTTCATCAGTTGTCATACGGGTAGCAATGAGAGACTGATGGGCATCACGAAGAATTGTTTCGGTGATTTTTACCGGTCTTTTATTTTCCATGATAATTATTTCCTTTCTGAATTATTTGAAAAGTGCGAGGAATACACCCGCTGCAACTGCGCTGCCTATTACGCCTGCAACATTGGGACCCATAGCGTGCATAAGAAGGAAGTTAGCAGGATTTTCCTCCTGACCTACCTTCTGGGACACACGCGCCGCCATAGGAACTGCACTTACGCCTGCGCTACCGATAAGGGGATTTATTTTACCGCCTGAAAGCTTGCACATGATCTTGCCAAAGAGCAAACCGGCTGCTGTACTTACGCCAAATGCTACGAGTCCAAGACAAATGATAAGAATAGTCTTGGGGGTAAGGAAGGTGTCTGCAGTAGCGGTAGCACCAACTGTTACACCGAGGAATATTGTGATAATATTCATAAGCTCATTTTGTGCCGCTTTTGAAATTCTGTCCACAACACCGCTTTCCTTAAAGAGATTACCAAGCATAAGCATACCAACAAGGGGTGCTGCATCGGGAACTAAAAGAACAACAACAAGTGTAACAACGATGGGGAAAATTATCTTTTCTCTCTGTGTTACAGGGCGAAGCTGCTCCATAACAATCATACGCTCTTTCTTTGTTGTGAGCGCTCTCATAATCGGGGGCTGAATTACGGGAACGAGCGCCATATATGAATATGCCGCAACTGCGATTGCACTCAAAAGACTGGGTGCAAGAGTCTTTGTAACGAAAATTGCGGTAGGACCATCTGCACCGCCGATGATACCGATTGATGCTGCTTCTTTGAAGATAGTTTCCATAGTACCATCAGCACCGAAACCGCCAATCTGGAATGCGCCCAAAAGAATTGCTCCAAGGAAGGTTATAAATACGCCAATCTGTGCAGCCGCACCAAGAAGAATACTCTTGGGATTTGAGATAAGCGGAGCAAAGTCCGTCATACAACCGATACCAAGGAATATAAGCGGAGGATATATACCGAGTTTAACACCCAAGTACAACAAATCCAGAAGTCCGCCTTTTTGAAGTATCATACCATAGTCTATTGTTTTTCCTGTGAAAAATTCAGGGTGCATTACGTTTCCGAGAGGAAGATTGGCAAGTAACATACCAAATGCTATCGGAAGGAGCAAGAGTGGTTCAAATTTCTTAACGATTGCAAGGTATAAAAGAACACACGCAATTACAATCATCAGAATTGTTTTCCACCAGACAACTCCGTCACCGCTGAACATTTCAGCTATACCGGTGTTGCAGAAAAACTGCGTGAAACCGGTAAGTAATTTATCTAACAACTCATATCACTCCATTTCTCAATTTTTGTTTTCTTAATTAAGAAAGAGTAACAAGCACGTCACCTGTGTTAACTGTTGCGCCCTTTGATGCAACAACTGTTACAACGCCGTCCTGGGGAGCTTTGATTTCATTTTCCATCTTCATAGCTTCAAGAATCACCAGAACGTCGCCTGATTTAACTGCCTGACCGTTTGACACCTTGATATCAAGTACATTACCGGGCATGGGAGCCTTAACGGGTGTGCCGCCTGCAGGTGCCGCCTTGGGAGCAGCCTTTGCTGCGGGAGCCGCTGCTTTAGGTGCTGCAGGTGCTACAGGTGCAGATGCTGCGCCGCCTACTTCTTCAACCTCTACTTCATATGAATTACCGTTTACATTTACAATAAATTTTCTCATATCATTTTCCTCCTAAATTATAATCTGTTTTCAAGAATATCCATTCGGCCTGCCTTATTCCAGGCATCGCCTGATACTGTCTTGTATGAGCGAACAACAAATCCCGATGCACTCTTACCCATCGCCGCTGCAATTGCTGCAGTGATTACTGCGATAAGCTCGCTATCGTCACTTGCCTGTGTCACCACGGGTGTTTCCTCCGAAACAGCTTTTGTTTCCTGTACTTTTCCCTTTGGCTTTGATTCTGTACTTAAAAGCGCCATCGCTTTGATAACAAGCATAATAATTACAAGAATCATGAACACTACGAGGATACCCATAACAGTATAAGCAAGACCTTCAAGTATAAGCTCGTTTCTGTCCATTACAAATCCTCCTTACAGTGACATATTGTCATGCTTTTTGGAAATTGCGCCTGCACGTTTGCTTCTGAACATTTCAAGTGCTGCTGCTATGCGGGCTCTTGTTTCAGAAGGAACAATAATATCGTCAATACATCCAAGCTTTGCAGCATTGTAGATTGATGCTTCTGTTTCAATATATTCTTTTTCGAGTGCTTCACGGCTCTCGCCTGCCTTGAGTCTTTCGCTGTAAAGAACGCCTACACCTGCTGCAGGAGGAAGGGGCGCCATTTCAGCTGTAGGATATGCATAAATGAGATCTGCTCCACCCTGCTTTGAATTGAGAAGTGTGTAAGCAGTTCCATATGCTTTCTTTGTGATAAGGTTAATCTTGGGAACAGTTGCTTCAACGAAAGCGTACATAAGCTCTGCGCTCTTTCTTGCAAGGCCCCATGTTTCTTCACTTACGCTTGCACGGAAGCCCTCTACATCAGTAATTGTGAGGATGGGGGTGTTGTAGCAGTCGCAGAAGCGCACAAATCTTTCCATCTTATGCGCTGCGCGGCTTGAAAGCTCGCCATCATTTGTAGCGATTACGCCGACTGATGCTCCGTTAACACGGATAAAGCCGATTGAAGCTTCCTCTGCGTAATCAGATTGAATTTCAAAGAATGCCTTATCGTCAGCAATTTCAGCGATAACCACGCGTGCGTCTGTGATATTTTCGATATCGTCCAAGATATCACAGGGACGATTAAGGTCATCTGCAGTTTCATATGTGAATGCGTCTGAAAGGTTGTTTGAAGGGATGTATGAAAGAAGGAGCTTCGTAATTTCGATACATCCGAGGTCGTCCTCGCCGATTAAATGCGCGTTACCATTCTTATTAACGCTTCCCTTCGCATCAACTGAGGGAGCTGCGCCTTCACTTGCCTCAATAATGTCGGGACCTGTTACAAACATTTTGCCTGTCTTTGCGTTCATAACAACAAAGTCGCTCATAGCTGCTGCGATTGCGCTGCCGCCTGCACAGTTACCAAAAACTATGCTTATATGAGGAACAACACCGCTGATATTTGCAAATGAGCTTAAAACTCTTCCCATTGCGCGCTGTACACGGGGGCCGTCAGAAAGGCGGACACCGTTAGAATCAAGCATACCGATAACAGGTGCACCCATCTTCGCTGCCATATCTACTATTTTATTGATTTTGTTTGCGTACATTTCACCCATAGCACCGCCGAGAACTGTTACGTCCTGTGAATAAACGTAAACAAGTCTTGAGTCAACACTGCCGTAACCCGTGATAACACCATCTGCCGCAGTTTCCTCATCTCGTGCTGAAATAAATGCACCGATTTCAACAAAGCTTCCCTCGTCCAAAAGAGCCTCAATCCTCTCTCTTGCAGTCATAGAGCCACTTTGTTTTTGTTTCTCCAGTTTGTCCTTTCCGCCGCCAAGAGTAATTTTCTCTTTTCTTGCGATAAGGTCGGAAATTTTTTCCACTGTACTCATATTTCTACCTCCTACCTTTATATAAAACTCGAAATTTCTTCCATTATAACATATTATATCCTAAAATATTTTATATTTCAATAGCTGATGAGGCATTTTTTGTTTATTTTCACAAAAAGGTGATGCAATAAAAAATTTGCATCACCTTTTTAATTACTCTGCTATGTAGTTTATGAGAGGCTTAATTTCCTCGATATTTGTGAAGTCTCCGTCTGCGTCGCAAAGCTCTACCAAGAGTTTTTCCATTTCGGTTGGCTCTTTTTTGGAGGACATAATTTTCTTAAGCGTTTTAAGTGCCGCGCGGTGCACGGGGGTGAGCTCATCTAAAACCATTTTTCCCATAAAATTAAAAAGCTTAATGTTTTCGGGTACTCCCTGCTTAAAATTCTTTTCTACGACATACTTATCGTAGTAATCACGACAGGAAATCGGTGTTATACCCGTTGTGTATATGGCAATTTTTTTGTCCTTTAACTTATCCATATTCTTTGTGATAAGAGTTACTCCGTTTATAACCTCGGCATAAAGTCCACCACCGTAAATTATGGTGTCGTAGGCAGAAAGCTCGTCGGGTAAAACCGACTTTGCCTCTTTTATATCGCACGAAAGCTCCTTTGCTATCCACTGGGCATAGGTTTTTGTGCTTCCGTATTTCGTTTTGTAAATTACGATTGTTTTCATTAAAGTCACCTCAAAATTGGAATCAAGCTGTATTTTATTCTATTTGCGATTATGAATAGTTATACGAGAAAAATCGCAAAAGCGCCTATTTCTTCAAGTTATACTACCTATCCCCCTCAAAAGTCAATTAAAACTGAAAGAGAAAAGGTGACAATTTTATGTCACCTTTTTTCTTCTTTAAGGAGTTATCATCTCAGCTTTTCAAGGCTCTTTTCGGGGAAAAGATTTTTTATTTCTTCTCTTGATATTGTCGTGAGCGTGCTGTGGTCTTTTTCCTGCTCACTGTAGACGATATATACTGTGTATCGGTCTTTTACTCTCACATACTTACGCGGAGTATTGTTGCAGAAATCGGCAATTTTTTCAATGTCCTTTGCGTCCTCAAGCTTTATGAAGGAATCTTTGCCCTTGACGTTATCCACAAGTCTTCCCTCTTCGTCAAAGAACGGCAGGTCTTTCCAGTCACGCGCAATATACATTGTTCCGCTTGGCTTAAATGCTCCGCTTTCCCAGTATCCGTGGTCACGAAGCCACTTGATTGTGTGTTTGTAGTTTGCGTTGATACTTACGTATTCGTGTCTTATGCGGGCGCTGGTGTTATCCTCGGGGTATCTGGCTTCTGTAATATATATTGCATTTTCATCCTCTGCAGAAACATAGCCGATTTCTATTCCGAATTCGCGGCTTCCGGAATATATCTCATTGTAGCTGAGGCTCAAGGTATCCTCTTTGATACAATTTATAAGCTCCTGCATCTTCCCCGTATCATCTATACTATTCGTATATCCTCCGTCACCATTTAGTCTTATGCTATATATCGCTTCCATAGGAACAAATATTCTTTCTTGCTTTTTCTTATATTCCTCATTCTCATAGATACTGTTCATTATGTCGTGCAGAGTGTCCTCATCTATGGGGTAAACACGGTGAATTTTCTTTCCGTTTTCAAGAGAATATTCAATGTGCATTCTCGTTGCATACTCGCGCTCGGGAAGGACTCTTCTGTTTTTGAGAAGTCCTCTGTGAGTCGTTATTGCCTTTGCGATGATTTCATCATCTGCGAGGAAGGGCTTTGTTTCACGGTAGTATTCATATACAGTTGCAGACTGCACGTCTCCTTTTTCAGGAACATATGTCTCAAAGCCAAAGAAGCTTGTGAATGCAAATATGCACATTATACCTGCAAACACTGCCAGAAATCCAACATAACCTTTGTAGGAAC
>JAZNTQ010000012.1:0-3512 GCA_045591865.1 Clostridia bacterium | reverse complement strand
ATACTACCTTTGTCTGCATACGATATTTCTTTATATGGTGTTTATTTGTCTTTATATCTTCCCATACAAGAAAACCAATACCGCCTATGATAATGAGAAACATTATAACTGCATTTATTAAAGGCTGTGCAGAATATGATGTAAGGGATGAGAACGGAGCCTTTGTTCCCATCAGGTCAAATCCCGCATTACAAAAAGCCGATACAGAATGGAATATGCCGTGCCAGATTCCTTTTATACCAAACTCTCTACAAAATACTGTAGAAAGAAGAATTGCACCTATAAGCTCAATTACAAAAGTTGTTTTTAATATAAAGCCTGTGAGTTTTACAATTCCTCCAACCTTCGGAGCTGATATTGCATCCTGCAGAGTGCTTCTTTGCATAAGCCCGATTTTCTTTCCTGCAAGCATTGCCATTGAAACAGATAGTGTTACAATTCCAAGACCTCCAACCTGAATGAGCAAGAGAATTATAAACTGCCCGAACATCGACCAATGCGTTGCTGTGTCATGTACCACAAGACCAGTTACGCATACAGCTGAGGTTGATGTGAACAACGCATCGGAAAATGGTGTCATAATTCCGCTTGCCGATGAAATTGGGAGCATTAAAAGTATCGTTCCTAAAATTATTGCACCGGCAAAGCCGAATATTATTATCTGAGAAGAAGAAAAATGCTTCTTAATTTTTGCATCCATAATCTAAACCACCATTCAAGTGTATCTTTTTTCTATTATCATTCTATCATAATACTTTTTAAGATGGCATTAACGGTTGAATTCCTGCATTAAGATTATATTAAGATAATTCCTTTTCTTTGTTTATTCTGCGATTCCGTCATATCTCGAATCCGTCTGTGATTCCTGCCAGCCTTAAAAAATATATTCCTCTTGTTTTTGACATACGATTTTTGTTTTCTAGCATTAGTATACTCCGTCTTATTATATTACTTCGATTTGAACTGCTTTCATAGCATTAAGTGCTGTGTTATGGCTTTCAACACTAACCCCTGCACAAAGGCTGCTGTCAACCAAAACCTTTACTTCGGGGAAGGCTGCCTTTAATATCATAGCATTTGAAATTACGCAAATATCTGTGCATAAACCACACAATTCAATCTCGTCTATTTCTTCTCCAAATTTTTTCAAAAGCTGCGGTAAATCTAGGCTTCCAAAGGTTGCCTTATCAATGACAACATCTGAATACGGCTTTAATTCATCGCATATCTGCCATCCGTCGGTGTTTTTTATACAATGCTCGACGGGGAGTTTTTTGCCTTCCTGGGTATTCATATAATCTTCAAAGTGAGTATCTCTTGTAAAGATTATTTTGCCATCATAGTTTTTTACCTTTTTAACTACATTCGGCACAATATCTTCGGCAAGCTTACTGCCAAGACTTCCGGTTATAAAATCAACTTGCATATCAATTACAATTAAGTATTTCATTGAGATTTCTCCTTATCATAACATTTTGTCGTTTGCAGAAAATTTTAACATATCATAAAGGATAAAACAAGTTTTTCAGATTGACATTTTTTATCTCCAATGTTAATATAATATGGTATTTCAACCAAGGAGAGTAATATATGCACTGGAGTTTTGCTTTTGTAATTACAAATGTACTGCTCGGTGTAGGCCTTGCTATGGATGCATTTTCAGTATCGCTTGCAAACGGTCTCCACGAGCCGTGTATGAAAAGAAAGAAAATATTTCTTATAGCGTTTGTTTTCGCTATTTTTCAGGCGGTTATGCCACTTATAGGATGGTTTTGTGTTCATACAATAGCTGAAAAGTTTGAAATGTTCAGACCATTTATTCCGTGGATTGCACTCTTGTTGTTGCTATATATAGGTATCAGTATGATTCGCGAGGGAATGTGCAAGGATGACGAGGAATGTTCGTGCAGCGATTCTCTTGGATTTACTACTCTTATCGTTCAGGGAATTGCAACCTCTATAGATGCTCTCTCCATAGGCTTCACAATCGCTTCCTACAACACAATTATGGCATTTGCTGCGGCGTTTATTATTTCGGCGGTGACTTTTATAATTTGTTATGCAGGCGTTGTAATAGGAAAAAAGTTTGGTACAAGGTTTGCGCATAAGTCTTCAATCCTTGGAGGATTGATACTCATATTTATAGGCCTTGAAATTTTCATAACAGGAATATTATAGAAAAACACCGTCGGTAACCCGACGGTGTTTTTTGTTAATCCTTAAAAAGCTCTTTGCAGCTTGCCGCAAGTCCTGCAAGTGACTGAATTTCCGAAGGAATAATAATTTTTGTTGCCTGACCGTCGGAAACCTTTTCCATTGTTTCAAGAGATTTTATAGCGATATAAGACTGTGAGGGGTTAGCCTCATTGATTTTCCTGATACCCTCTGCAATAGCTGTCTGCACAGCGATGATAGCTTCTGCTTCACCCTCTGCCTCGCGGATTGCTGACTGCTTCTTTGCTTCTGCACGGAGGATTGCAGACTCCTTTTCACCCTCTGCCATAAGGATTGAAGATTTCTTTTCGCCCTCTGCGCGGAGAATAGCCTCACGGCGCTCACGCTCTGCCTTCATCTGCTTTTCCATCGCATTCTGGATTTCTCTGGGAGGAATGATGTTCTTAAGCTCAACGCGGTTGATTTTAATACCCCACGGGTCAGTTGCTTCGTCAAGAATTGCACGCATCTTTGTGTTTACAGTGTCGCGCGAGGTAAGTGTTCCGTCGAGGTCAAGGTCACCTATGATGTTACGAAGAGTTGTAGCAGTAAGATTTTCAATAGCCATCATAGGACGCTCAACACCATATGTGTAGAGCTTGGGGTCAGTTATCTGGAAATACACAACCGTATCAATCTGCATTGATACGTTATCCTTTGTGATAACGGGCTGGGGAGGGAAGTCAACAACCTGCTCCTTAAGATTGACTCTTTTTGAGATGCGGTCAATGAAAGGAATTTTGATATGAAGACCTACACTCCATGTTGTGTGATAACCGCCGAAACGCTCGATTACATAAGCGTATGCCTGCGGAACAACCTTGATATTTGAGATAACAAGTACGATAAGAATAATAAAAATAGTAAAAATAGCTTCCATATAAATTCTCCTTTATTATTGTGGGATTTTATCTACAATTAATTTAACACCATCAATTTCCTTGACTGTGACATAAGAGTCCTTTGCGATAGGATTGCCGTCTGCGCTTCTTGCGCTCCACTGCATTCCGCGGAGCTTCACGCTTCCTTTAGCTTCAATGTTTGATATGTCATCAGTTACAATTGCCGACTGCCCGATAAGAGCGTCGATATTTGTTTTTGTGTCGCCTTTGCTCTTTAGTCTTTCCACAAATTTCTTTGTAAATACTAAAAGCAGCGCACTGGCAATTACAAAAATGCATGTTTGCATAGCAGTGCTCAAATTAAGAAGTGCACCTATGAGTGCAAAGAGGGCACCGCCAGCAAACCAAATGCATATAAACTGGGTTGTTGCCGCTTCAAGCACTAAAAATCCGATT
>JAZNTQ010000011.1:0-3193 GCA_045591865.1 Clostridia bacterium | reverse complement strand
GCTACGGAATATAGCTTCACCTTTTACATAAAGCGAAATTTCTTCGTCGCCTAATGATATGGTACGCTTAAACTCATCCTTTTTAAGAGCCATACAAAGATGGTGCGACGGGATGAATCGCCCTTTTCTTATTTCTCCTAAAAGAAGCCCTGCGCGCACGCACTTTATTTTATCAAGTGAAATCATTTCTTTGGGCAGCAGATAGAGAAAGTCGCCAAATGAAACGAAAACACCTTCAAGTGAAGTATTGAGATTTTCTTTCTCAAATTCACGATAAATATTTATAATTTCCTTTTTTGCCTCGATGATGGGATTTCTTTTTTCTTCTTTCATCCCACCGACTTTCTCAAAAAGCGCGGAAAAATGCCCCTCGCCCTTTATTTGATGAGGCATAAGGCGGTGCATTTTAATGAGGCTTATATCTTCATACTTTTCTTCAAACCTCTTTGCGACATTCTCGTTTTCAACGCTTGCAAAGGTGCACGTTGAGTAGACAAGTTGTCCACCTTTTTTAAGCATTTTATAAGCGCTGTCGAGGATTGAAAGCTGACGCTGTGCACAGGACTCTGTATGCTCAAGACTCCATTCCTGTACTGCCACTTCGTCCTTTCTAAACATTCCCTCGCCACTGCAGGGAGCATCGACAACTATTTTATCGAAAAATTCTTTGAAGTGCTTTTCCATTTTTTCGGGATACATATTTGTGACAACGGCATTTTTAATCCCCATACGCTCAATATTTTCGCAAAGGATTTTTGCGCGCTGCGTGACCACCTCATTTGAAACAAGAAGTCCAGTACCATTCAGTTTTGCGGCAAGCTGTGTGCTTTTTCCTCCGGGTGCGGCACATAAATCAAGCACCTTGTCCCCTTCAATTATATCAATTGTTTCTGCTGCTATCATAGCAGAAGGCTCCTGCGAATAAAAAAGCCCTGCTATACTTGAGGGGTGATTGCCCTTTTTTCCGTCGTAGTAAAAACCGCTTTCGCACCACTCTACCCTTTCTTTGCAAAAGTCTACCGTTTTAGTAAAATCTTCGGCAGATGTTTTAAGGGTGTTTACGCGCAGAGCGATATATGGCTCTTCTTCGTAAGATTTAAGGAAAGCGTCATATTCAGTTTTAAGGTCTTCTTTCATTCTTTCTAGAAAATCTTCTGGAAGCTTCAATAGTATCACCTGAATATAATATATCTATATTATTATAGCATATAGAATTGTCAAAATAAAGTGTTTTTTGTAGGAGATAAAAAAATAGTTATCGGCCTTGGCGATAACTATTTTTAGTCCTTAAATTCAAAGAGCTTCTTAAGGGGAATTTTAAGTGCTTCTGCAATATCTATAAGAGTATCAAGTGTACACGAAGATGCTGCAGTTTCAATTCGTTGAATGTGATTTCTGCTTACTCCACATTTCTCTGCTAACTGCATCTGTGTCATACCTTGTTCTTTTCTGTAATGTAAAATATTAAGACCAATAGCCAACCATATATCAAAATGATTATTTTTCATATGAGTCACCTCATATTTATTATATAAACATCTTTGATTTTTATCGACACACTTCAGGATTTCATTTGCACACTATTTTGTTTCATTTACCTCTTTTCAATGTTATAATACACACAAAAGAGGTGGGTGTATTATGAAGAAAGTTTGTTGCTTTGCAGGACATAGCAGACTGCCCGACAGTGAAAAAATATATGATTCACTTTTGCAGAAGATTGAAAATCTGATACTTTGTGAAAATGTAAATGAATTTCGCGTCGGAAATTACGGAGAATTCGACTCACTTTATGCAAGAACGATACGAAGGCTCAAAGAAAAATTTCCTTACATAAGTCTTATTCTCGTTATCCCCTATCTTACCTATGAAATAAATAATAATAAGAAGTATTACGAAGAGAGATTTGACGAAATAATAATTGCTCCCATTCCTGAAAGCACCCCGAAAAAACTTCGCATAATTAAGCGCAACGAGTATATGGTCGAAAGCTCTGATTTTTTGATTTATTATGTTATAAATCATACCACGGGTGCTGACAGAACTTTAGAATATGCTTTAAGAAAGGAATTTATCTTATTTCGGTATAACAATGAACACCGCTGACTGTATGAAGTCTACGGTGTTTTCATAAGTTTTTATTTCTTGAATTTATTTATCCACATTAAGATTTCATCATATTTCATATCGCCTGATGCAACGGAAAGACCTAAATCAACAACATCTGAATTAGTGCAGGTCATTTTTATGCCCTCAGCTTCCAAAAATGTGAGCATTACATATACGCCTATTCTTTTGTTCCCATCAACAAAAGCGTGATTGGATATTAAAGAAAAGCCAAGACTTGCGGCTTTTTCTTCCTTTGTTTTGTAAAGCTCTTCTCCACCAAAGGTAGAATAGGCATTATTAAGAGCGCTTTCTAAAAGCCCCTCGTCTCTGACGCCGATACTTCCGCCCGTTTCTTCTGCTATCAATTGATGCAAAAGCAAAACCTTTTCTTTGCTCAATTTTATCATTTTGCCAACTCCTCAAAAGCAGGCTTGAATCTCTTCATAATTCTTTTTGCCGCAACATCAATTTTTTCATCATCAGTAATATCAAAGTAAGAATTTGCATCCATATCAATAAGCAGGAATTTAGGCTTATTGTTCTTAAATATGACCGCCTGACCATTACTTTCCGCAACTCGGGCAACCTTCGAAAAATTTTGATTTGCTTCTGTCATAGTTGTAATTGTTTCAGTATTTATATTCATAGCTACCTCCTATTATATATACAATAAATATATCCTATATTTGATATTATATATAAGAAATAGCATATTGTCAACCCCTCTTTCTTTCCGCAACAAAAAACACCGCAGAATTTTTCTGCGGTGTTCTTATTAGTGTTTATTTATTTGCCTGCGAGCTCAACAAGTGCTTCATATTTAGCCTTTGCATTTGCTGCTGCCTTCTCGAAGAGAGCCTTTGCTCTTTCGGGGTTGGAGCGAGCAAGTGAGTTGTAACGAACCTCGTTCATAAGGAATTCCTCATAGCTTTCTGTGGGTTCCTTTGAATCAAGCTGGAAGGGATTAAGACCTTCTTCTGCGCGACGGGGGTCAAAGCGGAAGAGATGCCAGTAACCAGCCTGTACTGCTCTCTTTTCTTCTGTCTGCGCGATGCTCATACCGCCCTTGATACCATGGTTGATA
>JAZNTQ010000010.1:0-10403 GCA_045591865.1 Clostridia bacterium | reverse complement strand
GATATGAAAAAACGTGGATTTTCTTCGGTGACGCCTTATTTATTTGCAGAGAATGCGCCTATTGAGGAAATATCAGTAATCAAGGAACAGACGGAAAAATTTTCCGATGTCAGTGTTGTAACACAGCCTGTGAGATTTTATCAGTATCCGACACTTGGCGCACACGTTCTGGGCAGAGTTGGCCTTATAAGCGCAAGCGAATATGAAGAAAATAAAAATAACGGATATAACATAAATTCACATATAGGAAAAGATGGCATAGAAAAATATATGGAGGAATACCTGCGGGGAGAAAACGGCAGCGGAAGCGTGCAACAGACTGCGGGCGGCTACAGCATGGGGGAAAGCGTGCTCAAAGCCCCTGTAAACGGCAGAAACGTAAGCCTGACGATAGACCTTGATATGCAGCTTGCCTGTGAGGATGCACTTCGTGAAACAATTCAGAAGATAAGCTCTTCGGCAGGAAGTGCCGACGGTGGCAAAGATGCCGATGCAGGAAGTATAGTCGTAATAGATGTTAATTCAGGCGATGTTCTTGCTATGGCATCATATCCCTCCTACGAAATTAAAACTTTCACATCAGAATATAATAATTTGCTTAAAAACAAATCAAATCCCCTCTTTAACCGCGCCCTTGCAGGAACATATGCACCTGCATCAACTTTCAAGCCGCTCGTTGGCGCGGCAGCTCTTGAGGAAGGAATAATAAAGACCGATGAGAAGATTCTTGATACTGGTAAATATACCTTCTTCAAGGATTATCAGCCGTCTTGCTGGATATACACGCAGTCAGGCGGAGGCACACATGGTTATCTCAATGTTTCGGAAGCGATAAGGGATTCGTGTAATATTTTCTTCTTTGATGTGGGCAGACGTCTTACAATCGAAAAAATAAATTCCTATGCAAAGAAATTCGGTTTCGGACAAAACAGCGGAATTGAGCTTATAAACGAGGAGAGAAAAGGTGTAGTGGCAAGCCCCGAAAACCGAAAGAGAAACGGCGGAATATGGTATCCTGGCGACGTTTGCCAGACATCAATCGGTCAGTCGGACACTTTGGTAACTCCTCTTCAGCTTGCAAACTATATGGCAACCCTTGCTAACGGCGGAACACGCTATAGGCCGCATCTTGTAAAAACCGTTGAAAATACTGATGGAAGCATTGCAAAGGAGTCTGTACCCGAAATACTTTCAAGAATTACCCTCAAGGAAGAAAATAAGGACGCAATCCTTCGCGGTATGCGTATGGTTGTTACGGAGGGAACAGCGCAGAGTGCATTTTCAGGATGTAAGGTATCTGTAGCAGCAAAGACAGGCAGTGCGCAGACATCGGGAAATTATACTAATGGTATCTGCATCGCATATGCTCCCTATGAAGAGCCGAGAATTGCTATCGCCTGCGTTGTTGAAAAGGCAGGCAGCGGTGCAAATGTGGCACAGGCAGTAAGAAAAGTAGTTGACAGTTATTTTGAGTCAGAGGACGAAAATGATATAAAAACTAATGTATTGACAAGGTAAAATTATGCTTACTATAAAAGGAACAGGCAAAAAAATAAATTTAAGTTTTACTTCAGATACGACTCTTGAGGAAATTTTTTCCGATATTGAAAAGGAGAAAAATTTTTTCAAAGATGCCGATTGCATCGTAACATACAGCGGCAAAGAATTCAATTATGACGAGGAAATACTTCTTGAAAAGAAACTAAAAGATATTTCAGGTAAAATAGTTCTGGAAAAAAAGCATCGTCTTTCACTGGGACAAGTTTTGTACTCTCTTGACAGTGACGAGAGAATACTTCGTGTGATAAAAGGAAATGTGCGAAGCGGAGAGGTTATAGAAAGCCGCGGAGACCTCATAGTCTACGGCGACGTAAATCCCGGTGCACTTCTTCGCGCGCAGGGAAATATAACCATAATCGGTGCTATGCGAGGCGCGGCACATATTACTGGTGTGGGAAAAGTGTATGCAACTTATATGACCCCCTCGCAGATAAAGATAGGAAATGTATGTTCCTACAATAAAAATAGCGAAAATGTCGGCAGTGCAATTGCATTGGCGGAAAATGGCGAAATAATCCTTGAGAGTTTATAATTTATTTATAGACCTCAAAATCAAATTATGATAAAATACCCGTGGGGTGAAAACAATGAGTGAAGTAATAGTAATAACAAGCGGTAAGGGCGGAGTAGGAAAGACTACAACCACTGCTAATATAGGAGCCGCACTTGCCCTTTCAGGCAAGAAAGTTGTAATGATAGACACAGATATCGGTCTTCGTAACCTTGATGTTATAATGGGTGTGGAAAACAGGATTGTGTACGATTTGGTGGATGTTGTTGAAAACCGTTGTACATACAACAAGGCACTTGTGAGGGACAAGCGTTTTGAGTCACTTTTCCTGCTTCCTGCGGCGCAGTCAAGGGATAAGAGCGCGGTTACAACAACGCAGATGAAGCACCTTGTGCGTCAGATGGAGGGTGAATTTGATTATATCCTCATAGACTGTCCCGCAGGTATTGAACAGGGATTTGAAAATGCCGTAGCAGCGGCAAGGCGTGCCATAGTTGTAGCTATGCCCGAGGTTTCAAGCGTGCGTGATGCCGACAGAATTATAGGACTGCTCGAAAAGCACGATATAAAGGATATTAAGCTTGTAATAAATAAATTAAGACCGAAAATGGTTGAAAACGGGAGTATGCTCGGTATAGAGGATATGCTCGACATTCTTGCTATTGACCTTTTAGGCGTAGTGCCTGATGATGAAGATATAATCGTAGCGGCAAATACGGGAGAATACGTTTCCAATATGCCTTCATCTCGATCAGGACAAGCCTATAAAAATATTGCTTCGCGTCTTAACGGCCAGGAGATAGAGCTTTTAAATCTTAAGCCTACATTCTTTGAGAAGCTCTTTTTGGTTAATCGGAGGAAGAGGGCATGATTAAGTTTTTATCAAGAATATCATCCCGAAGTGTGCAAGATGCAAAAAACAGATTGAAATCTGTTATAATAAATGATAGAATGAATGTGTCATATGATATGACGCTTGAAAAAATGAGAAAAGAAGTTTCGGCGGTGCTCGAAAAATATGCACCCAAAAATGCACAGCCGCAGGTGTCGGTAACTTGTCAGGAAGGGACAGTATGCCTCCTTAATGCAAGCTTACCGCTTAAAAAGGAGAGAGACAACATAAGATGAACATAGCACTAATCGCTCATGACAAAAAGAAGGAACTTATGGTACAGTTCTGCATTGCATATAAGGGCATTTTGTCAAAGCACAAGCTCTTTGCAACGGGAACTACGGGCGGTCTTGTAATTGAGGCAACAGGTCTCGATGTGCACCGCTTTCTTTCGGGCCCGCAGGGCGGAGACCAGCAGATAGGTGCATATATTGCATACGATGAAATAGACCTTGTGCTTTTCTTCCGTGACCCGCTTACCGCACAACCGCACGAGCCTGATGTAAGTGCACTTTTCCGCCTTTGTGACGTGCACAACGTTCCTCTTGCAACTAATGTTGCTACTGCCGAGGTTCTTATACACGGTCTTGCACGCGGTGACCTTGACTGGCGTGATATTGTTAATCCAAAAAAGTAAGAAGGGACTAATATGAGTCTTAACGATACACCGTCATCGGAAAGAGTACATATAGGCTTTTTCGGATGCACAAACATAGGTAAATCAAGCCTTGTAAATGCGCTCACAAACCAGAGCGTGGCGCTTGTTTCCGATGTACGTGGTACTACTACCGATGTAATAAGAAAAGCTATGGAAATTCTTCCCATAGGTCCTTGTGTGATAGTTGATACTGCAGGCCTTGATGATGATACCCCCCTTGGAAAAGAGCGTATTAAAAATACTAAAAAGGCGATGGATGAGGTCCACGCGGCAGTCTTGGTGCGTGACGCATCGGCAGAGGAAAAAGAAGCAGACCTGGAAATAGAGAAGCTTCTTATTGAAAAGAAAATCCCATATTTAACTGTGTTTAATAAAGCAGATGAGATAGCCTCGCGTGAGAAAGAAAGACTCTATGTAAGTGCAAAAACATTCGAGGGAATAGAAGAGCTTAAAAAGAAACTTGCAGAGCTTATTCCCGCGCAGTCAAATAAAATGAAAATTGTAGATTCTTTTGTAAAAAAAGGGGATACAGTAATTCTCGTTACCCCGATTGATGAATCTGCACCCAAGGGAAGAATAATTCTGCCCCAGCAGAATGTCCTTCGTAATTTGCTTGATATCGGTGCAATTGCAATCACAGTTCAACCTGATATGCTTAGGACAGTGCTCTCGGGATTAAAGGAAAAACCAAGTTGCGTTATTACGGATAGTCAGGTTTTCGGCGAGGTTTCAAAAATCATTCCCGAGGGCATTTTGCTCACATCCTTTTCTATTCTTTTTGCTTCTTATAAGGGAGTGCTTTATGAATCTGTGAAAGCAGTTTCAAAAATAGAAAAATTAAAAGATGGTGACAAAATTTTGATTGCCGAGGGTTGCACTCATCATAGACAGTGTAACGATATCGGTACAGTAAAAATTCCTGCATGGATTAAAAAGCATACAGGAAAGGAAATTGAATTTGAATTCACATCGGGAAAAGGTTTTCCCGAGGATTTGTCTTCTTATGCTCTTGTGGTGCATTGCGGCGGTTGTATGATAACCGAAAAGGATGTGCTAAATCGTATGGAAAAGTCGAAGGAGCAGAACATACCATTCACAAACTACGGAATACTTATTGCCTATATGAACAAAATACTTAAAAGAAGCGTAGAAGTATTTCCCGAAATTTATAAGATAATATAAAAAGAGAGCGTCGCGCTCTCTTTTTATATTATCGATATTGATAGGTCCTTTGGTCTTATAAGGTGAATTTCCTTGTTTTGCGATTTTGCATAGCGCACTGTGTACGCTGTTCCACCTCTTATAGACCCGTTCCATACGGCGATAACCCTTTCAGAGTTATCGACCATAAATCTGTTGCGCGTGAGCATACAGGTTTTTGTGTAAAAGGGGCTTATGATTGTTTTGCTGCTTGAGAATGACAATATTTCTTTATAGTGCTTTTTTTCTTCATCCGTCCATTTAAGGTCTTGTTCGGGGCAGGGAAGAGCCGCGTGAAGATGCACAGCAGGGTTTTCTTTCATTTTGGCGATTAGTATTTCTGCGGCGCACATATCAACACCTAATGCCATTCCGCAGTAAAATTCAGTATATCCGTCAGCTATAGCGCTATCAATTACTTCTGATAAAACCTCTTTCAGTTTACCGCAGGTATTTAACTTTCTGTGCCCTGTAAAACAACAATACATAAAATCACCACTAACAGTATATCACACAAAACTTTCAAAAACAAAATAATTTTTATCTGTGTATAAAAATTTCCGCCCTTGACTATAATAGTCATAAAAGGAGTTGATTTAGATGGATAACACAGCATTGGTGCTGGCAATCGCCGGCGCTATTAACTGGGGCTTAATCGGCCTTTTCGGCATTGACCTTGTTGCACTTTTGTGCGGCGGTCAGACAGCCATCTTGAGCAGAATTATCTATACGGTAATAGGACTTGCAGGACTTTGGTGTATCACACTTTTATTCAAGGAAAAAATTCCTGCAAAACAAATGCACTAAAAAAACAGTGGAGCAACGCTCCACTGTTTTTTATTTAATGCCTTTAGGACAGTGCTTTATGCACACGCCACATACAGCTCCACGACCAATATGTTTGAATTTTTCCTTCATATAGTCACTGCATGCCTTTGCATCGAAAATATCTTCTCTTGTCATTCCTTTTTCGTATTCTTTATTTTTAATCGCCATGGCACCGCAGTGGGTAGCACAGATATTGCAATCACCACACAGGGACTTTTGCTCTTCTACGACTGTTTCAAGCGGAGCATCGGTAAATACTGTGCCGAGTCTTACTCTGGGACCAAACTTGTGCGAAATAAAAAGAGCACTCTTGCCGATAAAACCAAGACCTGCCTTAACTGCAGCTTCCTTGTGTGAAAAAAGTCCTGAAAGACCCTCAATTGACTGACTTGCAGGAATAGCCGCAGCGTTATACCCTTTTGTCATAAGAGCCATCACAAGCTGATTTGTAACCGAGTCAATATATGCATTCATAGTTCTGTAGTGCTGAAAATATGTATGAGTAGGAGCACCATCAATCTGGTCTATAACAGCGTCGGAAAGATGAAACACGAGCGAGACCGCATTTTGAAGATCAGGGAATGGAGTATCCTCACACTTTGTAAATCCGTAATCAGAAACAAAGCGGTCCTCTAAAAACTTTTTTATAAATTCATTCATAAAAGACACCTCAAAAAGTTTATGTGTTTATTTTAACATATAATGATGGGAATGTAAATAAAGAAAAAGAGCCGAATGGGATAGATGCAAGTTAATAGTTTAAAATTATGATGCAAACTTCGTTTGCAGTTATGATACATTTGCCCTCTATAAGACAAACATTGACAAGGTCAGTTCATAACTTGCGAAGCAATCATAACTCATAACTTGCCGTAAGGCAAATATAACTGAAAAAACGACAAGTAGAAACTTGTCGTTTTTTCTGGGTAAGAATGCATATTTTGATACAAATCTCAACTCTTATTTCAATATGATTTTTTGACCACCGTTTTAAGAAAGTGACCACCACTTTGGTTTTTTCAATAGTAAAGTCCTAGCGGTCGCTGGGGCTTTACATCATATCAAACTATGACACAAAAATTATTTATGTCTATAACAATATATGCTATTGAAAGCTTGTGAAGAATTACAGTTTGATACTGCACATTTGTGATTAACGCAATAACTACAAAAATCATTCGCTCTTCGATTGTGACAGCCAACATCCATACATTCGTGGCTAAAACAATAAAAACTATTTCTTTGTGGACTTCTGCTACAACCTGGTATAGCACAACTTTCGTCTTCATCATAACTATACGAGTATGTAATGCTAGGTTTTGCTACAACCGTTGCTTGTGATTTACCCTTACTATAACCCGAACTATATCCAGCGTCATAGCCTTTATCATATTCAGCAGATACACTCTCTTTTAACTTCTCTACTTCTTTTTCCAAAGTTTGTTTTTCACTCACGACAGTGTATTTTTCGTCTGCAAGGCCAGTATAGCTTATATACTGCATTATGTTAAAGAATAGGGAAACTAATATTATTACACCAAAAATGCAATTTAACAGGGGTTTTAATCTTATTCCTCTAAAATACTGTTTTCCACAACCAGTACATTTTTTACTTTCTTTGTCAATAGTGCTACCGCAAACACCACAAAATAATTTTTTTATATTTTTCTTTGTTTTTTTAGAATTGACATTATCAACACTATCTCCAGACAACGAAACATCAACTGGTTCATCATCAAGTTTTTTATTTATTTCATCTTGTTCTGTATTGAAAACAACATTATCCATTTGTTCAATTTTCGAACCACAATATTGACAAAATTCACTATCTTCTGGTAAAAGGTGTCCGCAATTATAACACTTCATTTTGCTTCATCTCCACATTTTCAACAATTCCTGTACCGCATTGACTACAAAAATCACTTCCGTTTACTAATTCGTAGCCACATTTACGACAAAATCTGATTTTATTTGAATTATCTGTTTGCCCATCCTCATCATCAACAGTAGTTGTTTTGTAGTTTGCTGGAACACCATAAGCATTGATTGCAGACTCACTTGCTTTACAATTTAAGTAAAGCACATACCACGATAAAATAGGTACTCTTGTAGCCCACCACCAACTACCGCTCTTTCCTACATCGTGTAATCTACGGACTTGAAGACAAATTGAGGGACAGGCTGAAGCAAACATATAAATAAGTGTCATATAGCCATAATCAAGTGGAATGTCAGTTGAATAAAAGCCAAGAACACCATCCAAAAACGCCAAGGCAAACATTACTATATAATGAAATAGTATAAACCACCAATATTCCTTTCTGGTTGCTCTACCATCACATTTAGCATAATTCTTAAACGCCCTAAAATAATACTTCATTTTTACTCCTCCTTAATATTATAAATTATTTTCACTATCTACTGATGCAGATAGATTTTTTCCGCATTTATGACAAAAACTCCCATTATCTAATAATGGTGCATTACAATATGGACATGTCCTAATGTTAGTTTCTGTTGAAGTGACCTTTTCTTCGCTTTTATGTATTCTTCTTTCTATAAATATGTAGAATAAAATTCCAGCCACTATAAGAATTATAGAGAAAGTAAGTGCTATCTTTAACCGTGTTGTTGATATTTCCTTTTGGTAATATGGGTATTCAACAGAATTTAGTAGTTCTTGAAAATCTTCAAAATATTCATTATCTGTTGTGCCACCAAATTGAAACCAATAGCTCCATCCATTTTCAATACGAATAGCATAAGTCAATTCTGGAGTGAATGTTCCGCCGTACATATCTATTGTTTGTTTAACTGTTGCTTGAAAATACTCTTTACCATTATATATTTGTTTTGTTATTAAGGTTTCATCTATGCCATACAATGTTGATATATCAACAATTTCAAAAGCAGAATTATCTAAATCTGAACGAGTACTTCCTTTCTGTTCTTCCGGTGTGAGCATTCCCCATAAGTCTGTACTGCCGTACATAATACTCATACCTTCTTCTTTAGAAGATACAAATTTTACATCAATAAATTCACGCTCTTTAGAAAGTTCCTTTTCATACCAATTTGCTGGCACAGTAAATTTTGTGTTCGTATCAACATCTGTATAAACAAAAGCTTCTGTTTCAGTACCAGCAGGAATTTCTACAGGTGGAGTATCATACTTAACACTATCTACAATGGTTTTTATTGTATTTTCTTGTTTTGTTGTAATTTCGCCAGAATAAGACCTCATAGTGAAATTCATTGCTTTGCCATTATAAATTGTATAATATTGTAAGCCATTTACAGAATTTGCAGTATCTTCAAAATACACCCGAACGAACTTTGCTTGTGAGTGCTGATAGATGTCATATTTTTTGACACCAATTCCCATTTTTTCATATTCATTAACCCAAGATGAAGCAAACATTTTTAACGAGGTATCACTCATAGCACTAAAATTATCAATTATATTAGTGTCCATCGTAATAACAACTTCTTCATCCAATGTATCGGGAATTGCATTTAAGTAAACTTTGGTTTCTTCAAACTGCTTAATTAAATCAGCCTTGGTTGTCCCTAAACAGCTAAATATAGAAGCGTTAGCTGGAGTGTCTTTCGTGATTACGCTATATTCAGATGGAATTGTTATTTCTAGTCCCAATTCAGAAATGGTATATGTATTGGAACTTGCAAAAGCACTAGTGCTAAATAACCAAACACAAACAAGAACAAAAACAAAAGACCTAATACCTTTTTTCACAACACCCCTCCTTTAACAAAACAAAAAAGTGCATAACCCATATTCCAGAGTTATGCACCGAAAAACGCACAAGTCTGGTATAAGGTTGCTACACTCTTATATCACTTACATCTTACATAGAGAAGTTTTACCAGATAGTACGCTTTTACCATTAGCGTACTTCTCTAATGTATTTTTATGTAAGGAAATAGACTAACTCCATTTTAATTTAGAGTGTAGCATAGTTATTATAACATATTATTCCTAAAAAGTCAATTAAACGACTAAATACTACAGTTTTCATCAAATTTAAGAAATGAACGATTACACATAAATTGAACGATTGCTTCAGCAGAATGTAGTAAAAGAGCCGTAAGGGATTAAAAATCATCCTTACGGCATCTTGTATAGACATTTCAAAAAACCATAAAATGCTGAAACCCTTGTAAAATCAAGGGTTTCAAGGTAAAATAAAAGAACGATTATTTGTATCAAAATAACCGTTCTTATTTGGAGGCGCCACCCAGATTTGAACTGGGGAATAAAGGCTTTGCAGGCCTCTGCCTTACCACTTGGCTATGGCGCCATATTACAAAAGACGCATAAAGCGTCTTTTGTGTTTGGAGCGGAAGACGAGATTCGAACTCGCGACGTTCACCTTGGCAAGGTGACGCTCTACCACTGAGCCACTCCCGCAAAAAATGGTGCCTTCGACTGGAATCGAACCAGTGACACAGGGATTTTCAGTCCCTTGCTCTACCGACTGAGCTACAAAGGCATTTGGCGACCCGGAAGGGGCTCGAACCCTCGACCTCCAGCGTGACAGGCTGGCGTTCTAACCAACTGAACTACCGGGCCAAATGGTGGGAACAATAGGGCTCGAACCTATGACCCTCTGCTTGTAAGGCAGATGCTCTCCCAGCTGAGCTATGCTCCCATTTGGACGTTGCCATTGCCGACAACGTTGATAATTATACCAAAAGGATTCTTGGTTGTCAATACTTTTTTGAAAAAAATTCAG
>JAZNTQ010000009.1:0-8369 GCA_045591865.1 Clostridia bacterium | reverse complement strand
TGTTGCTGCAGTAGTTGATAGAAGCAAACATATCGTCAACAATGATATGCTTGGGAACAAGCTCGTCAACTCTCTCTTCTGCAAGCTTTTTAATCTGCTCAATGTCGCCTGCTGCTTCTTCGAGAATTTCATCGAGAATGTTCTTTCTCACTCTCTCGTGAGTAATATCATAAAGGCTGATGCCTGCATACTTCTCGGGGTCTACCATATTATTTGAGAAGACAACTACCTTCTTGTCCTCTATTGCTACAAGAACGCGGTTAATACCCTTGTCCTCGATAAGCTGTGCGCTTGCGGCGTCGATACGGTCGCCTTCCTTTACGATAAGCTCGCCTGTAGCTTCATCGATAATATCTGCGCCTGCAATCTGTCCTTCAAGACGCGCTGCCATAGCAAGCTTCTTATTATATTTATATCTGCCTACCTTTGCAAGGTCATATCTCTTTGCATCAAAGAAAAGACCGTTTATGAGTGTAGTAGCACTTTCAATCGTGGGAGGTTCACCGGGACGGAGCTTGCGATAGATTTCAAAAAGCGCTTCTTCGCGGTTTTTGGTAGTATCCTTTGCAAGTGTCGCGATAAGTCTTTCATCCTCGCCGAAAAGGCCGAAGATTTCAGGCTCGGTCTGAAGGCCCATAGCCTTGATAAGAACAGTTACGGGAAGCTTACGTGTTCTGTCGATACGAACAGAGAACACATCGTTAGTATCTGTCTCATATTCAAGCCATGCACCGCGGTTAGGGATTACAGTAGAGTTAACAAGCTTTTTACCAACCTTGTCAAACTTCTGCTCGTAATAAATTCCTGGAGAACGTACAAGCTGTGTAACAATTACACGTTCAGCACCATTGATGATGAATGTGCCCTGCTCGGTCATAAGGGGAAAATCACCCATAAAGATTTCCTGCTCCTTGATTTCGCCTGTTTCCTGATTGATAAGGCGAACCTGAACTCTTAAGGGTGCTGCGTAGTTTGTATCCCTTTCCTTGCATTCCTCAATGGAATACTTGGGCTGCTCGTCAATTCTGTAATCGGTAAATTCCAGAACAAGGTTTCCAGCGTAGTCTGTGATAGGACTTACATCACGGAAAACTTCACGAAGACCTTCCTTGATAAACCACTCATAAGAGCTTTTCTGCATATCAATGAGGTTTGGCATCTCCAATACTTCATCAATTTTAGCGAAGGTCATTCTTTCATTTTTTCCTAACTTAATAGGCTTCACAAAATCACCTCTTCAAAAATATTTGAACGAACAACGGTTTTGAATATTCCATACTCCTGTGTAGAATGCACTCGGAATACACCGCAAGGCATAAAATATGTCCTGCATTACAGCCGAGATTGTAGAATGCATCGCGACTGCAAAATATAAAAAGCTGTTGTCAAAACTCGTTTTTTTTATACCCCTTCACCAATTTTAGGGGATATGAGTGCATCTTAATGCAGTATAACATAATATCACCTTTGTCAATATATGTCAAGCGAAAATTAAAATTTATTTACGAATTGGGTGTGTTTAGTTGACAAAAGTCATATTATTGATTAAAATAAGTATGCTATATAATATAATGAAATAACTGTGTGTTTTTACACATTGGAGGTTTTTATGACAGAAGCTATCAAAAAAGCCGTTCACAGCTTTGCCGTGTGGGCAGTATCGCTTGTCGGTCTTTCGGAGGCTTTTGCAAATTATGTGTATGTGCTCATAATTTCCATGCTTCCCATTATTGAACTGCGCGGTGCTATTCCTGTTGCATTTGCTCTGGGGCTTCCGCTTTTTCCGTCGTTTTTAGTGTCGGTTATAGGAAATCTGCTCCCCGTACCTTTTATACTGTGGCTGATTACCCCATTTTGTAATTGGCTGAAAACTACAAAAGCTTTTAAGTGGTTTCCCGAGTTTCTCGAACAAAAGGTTGAAAAGAATAAGGAAAAGGTTACAAAATACGCAAACTGGGGACTTTTTCTTTTCGTGGCTATCCCTCTCCCCGGCACAGGCGCGTGGACAGGTGCCCTGATTGCAAGCTTCCTTGACTACAAATTCCACGACGCTTTCTGGGCAATCACAGCAGGAGTACTTACAGCAGGTGTTATAATGAGCGTCTTTTCTTACGGTTTGCTTGGACTTGTTTTCTGATTTAACAGATAAAATATAGGAGGAATTACAAATGATGAACAGAAAGTTTTTTACATCTGAATCTGTTACCGAGGGTCATCCCGACAAGGTGTGCGATAAAATATCCGATGCAGTGCTTGATGATATTCTTGCGCATGACCCCGACGCACGTGTCGCGTGCGAATGCTGTGCGGCGACAGGTATGGTAGTGGTATTTGGCGAAATCACAACTACTCATACATACGACATTCGCAGCATAGTTAAAAAGACAGTTGAGGAAATTGGATATACCGATCCCAATATGTGTTTTTCAGCTGACTCTATTGCAATACTTTCCACACTCAACAAGCAGTCGGCAGATATTGCTCTTGGCGTTGACAAATCCCAGGAAGCCAAGTCAGGGATGGATACTGATAACGAAATCGGCGCCGGAGACCAGGGTATGATGTTCGGCTACGCTACAAATGAAACCGACGAGTACCTCCCTGCTCCTATCTACTTTGCACAGAAGCTTGCAAAGAAGCTTACAGAGGTAAGAAAGAGCGGTCAGTTCCCCTATCTTCGTCCCGATGGCAAGACACAGGTTACTGTTGAATATGATGGAGACAAGGTGAAGAGAATTGATACAGTTGTTCTTTCCACCCAGCACAGTGCTGATGTAGACCAGGAAACAATCCGCAAGGATATGATTGAGCACGTTATAAAGGCAGAGCTTGACAGTGCTCTTATTGATGAAAATACAAAGTACCATATTAATCCCACAGGTAAGTTCGTAATCGGCGGACCTCACGGTGACAGCGGTCTTACAGGAAGAAAGATTATCGTAGATACCTACGGTGGCTATGCTCCTCACGGCGGCGGCGCATTTTCAGGCAAGGACCCGACGAAGGTTGACAGAAGCGCATGCTATATGGCACGCTATATTTCAAAGAACATCGTTGCGGCAGGGCTTGCTGACAAGTGTCAGATTCAGCTTGCTTATGCAATCGGTGTTGCACGCCCTGTATCGGTAAGAATTGATACATTCGGCACAGGGAAACTCGGTGACGACCGCATAAGCGAAATCGTAAATAATGAATTCGACCTTCGCCCGAGTGCAATCATCAAGACTCTTGACCTTAAAAAGCCCATCTATTCACAGACTGCCGCTTACGGACATTTCGGCAGAAACGAGCTTGACCTTCCCTGGGAAAGACTTGATAAGGTAGAAACACTTAAGAAATATCTTTAATAAAAACGAGAGGCATTAACAAAGGTTAATGCCTTTTGTTCGCGAACCGAAAGTGCATAGTCCGAACCTGCCTTAAACGGTGAAATTTCGGTGTCTTTCGGTTTGTCTTCCTTGCAAGGCGCAAAGCCTTGCTTCCTCTTCCGCGCCAAAATCCACTCAAAATTTCATCCATTTAAGGTCAATGGAATTTTCAGGGAGCTGATTTTTGATTGCGGAAGGCAAAAACGCAGGTAATCCTGACGGATTACCGAGTATTTTAACACATCGCAAGCGGAAATACGCCTCTGAAAATCAGAGTTCGGATTATCCACTTTCGGTTCCAAGTGCATATAATATTAGTGGTGATAGTGTATGTTGGGTGCTGTTGTTGCGCTTATAATTGCACTTATGATGATTGTTCTTGTGATTTGCAAGGGTAATGGAACAAAAATTGAAATGATATACTGCAGGAAATCGGAGCTTTGTTCTCTTTATGAGACTATTCCCGATGACTGCATACTTGAAATCCGGATTGGCAGGAATACTTATGAACAATTCCCCTACAGAAAGACTCGAGGGCGAGATTTACGAAATTATATATCAGAATGAGGAAAACGGCTATACGGTCTGTGAGGTGGAGATAAACAATTCTCTCGTGACCGCCTGCGGAAATATGCCCTTTATTGCGCCTGGCGAGCAGGTCATTTTAGAGGGCAGGTGGGTAACTCATCCCGATTATGGCGAGCAGTTTTCCGTGACAAGCATTGAACGAGCGCTGCCCAAAAAGGTCAGCGCTATTCTTGCTTATCTCTCATCGGGTATAATAAGCGGAGTGAGAGAGGCTACCGCAAAAAAAATCATAAATAAGTTCGGTGAAGAGGCTCTTGAAATAATCGCGCTCTCTCCCGAAAAACTTACAGAGATAAAAGGCATATCAAAGGGACGTGCCATAAAAATTTCCGAGTCTTTCCTTATCCGTCAGGATGCTTCGCAGACGGTTATGTTCTTGCAGGAATATGGAATCACCCCAAATCTTGCACTCAAGGTTTATAAAATATTCGGGCAGAAGTCGATAGAGCTTATCAGAGAAAATCCATATATCCTTTGCGAAAGCGTCGACAGAATAGGTTTTAAGACGGCAGACCGTATTGCAAGTGCAATGAATGTGCCTAAAAATCATCCTGCTCGTATCGCAGGGGGGCTTGCGCACACGCTTACCTATGCTGCACTTTCAGGGCATACCTGTCTTAAAAAGGACGAGCTCCTCTATGCTGCATGCGAGCTTTTAGGATGTGATATTACCGATATTGAATCTTCCCTTATGCAGATGAAATATGACTGCAAGCTCATATTTGAAGATGACTTTGTATATCTCCCCGTTTATTATAATATGGAGCTTACCTGCGCAGGAAGGCTATCTGAACTTCTGGCGCTCGCTCGTCCTTATTCCGATAATATTGAGGAGGATATTACCTTTGAATCAAATAAAGGTGCAATTGAGCTTTCCTCTATGCAGAAAGAGGCGGTCAGAAAAGCGCTCGGTGGCGGCGCACTGATTATAACGGGTGGTCCTGGCACGGGAAAGACCACCATTATGAAAATCATTATGAGTATTTTTGAAAAGCACGAATACAAAATCGCTCTTTGCGCTCCGACAGGAAAGGCGGCAAAGAGACTTTCCGAGTCGTGCAATATGGAAGCAAAGACTCTCCACCGACTTTTAGAGGTGGAGGTGAGCGATGCTCTTGACCAGAGGTTCGGCAAAAATCAGTATAACCCTATAGATGCAGATGTCGTTATAGTAGACGAGATGAGTATGGTGGACGTGCTTCTTTTCGGTGCTCTTCTTAAGGCTCTTAAGCGTGGCACTTGTCTTATCATGGCAGGTGACAGCGACCAGCTTCCGTCAGTCGGTGCAGGAAACGTGCTTCGTGATATGCTCGAAAGCGGCGTTATCCCGTCGGTGAGACTCAATGAGGTTTTCCGTCAGGCAGAAAAGAGCCGAATAGTAACTAATGCCCACAGAATAAATATGGGCGAAATGCCCCTTAAAAACGATAGCGAGACTGACTTTTTCTTTATGCAGAGAACTCCCGATGGAGCGCTTGAAACTATTTGTGAGCTTTGCTCGGGAAGGCTCGGCAAGGCATACGGATTCGACAGTATAAGTGATATTCAGGTGCTTTCTCCGTCAAGAAAAGGCATTGTGGGAACTGCTAATCTTAATAAAGTTTTACAAGGGAAGCTCAATCCCCCATCACGAGATAAAAAGGAAAAGGCTTTCGGCGAAAGAATTTTCCGCGTGGGCGATAAAGTGATACAGACTCGCAACAACTACGATATGCTCTGGTCTCTCCCCGACGGAAGCGGAGACGGTTTCGGAATATACAATGGAGATATTGGTACGATACTTGATATTTCTCCCAAGGAAAAAAGTATGCGCATCCTTTTTGACGACAATAAAATTGTCGAATACGATTTTTCATCGATAGAGGATTTGGAAATGGCTTATGCTCTTACTGTGCACAAAAGTCAGGGCAGTGAGTGGAGCGCAGTTGTAATTCCTGTGTGCTCGTTCCCTGCTATGCTAATGACAAGAAATCTTTTATATACTGCGGTAACGAGGGGTAAAAAATTAGTTGTTCTCGTAGGCTCCCCTGAAAGCGTGGCGCAAATGGTAAGAAACAATAAGCTTCAGACCCGCTACAGCTTGCTTAAGAAAAGGCTTGTGGAGGCTGTGGCAAATGATTGATGCTATTTTAGATTTCTTTTTTCCGCCGAAATGTCCTTTCTGCATGGAGATACTTTCATCTAAAGCTCCTGTGTGCGACAATTGTATCAGGGCTCTTCCCTTTAATGATGAAAAGTGCTGTGATATTTGCTCCAGACCGATTGAGGATTTTTCCCATAGCACCTGCCTTAACTGCCGAGAGCAGAAAATTTATTTTGAGCATTCTTTTGTGCCCCTTATTTATAAGGATGAGGCAAAGGGAGCTGTGCTGCGTCTTAAAAAAGGACACCCTTCATTTTCAAAGGGTTTTGCTTATCTTTTAGCGGATAAGATTTTATCTTCTCCAAACTATAAGAATTTTGATGTGATAACCTTTGTTCCTCAAAGCTATAAGGGGAGGCTCAATCGCGGATACAATCAGGCAGAGCTTATCGCGAGGGACTTATCAAAGCTTCTTAAAATCCCCTGCACAGCTTTTCTTATAAAGACGGATGACGGCGAAGAACAACATTTGTTGACCGCAACGCAAAGACGCGAGAATGTAAAGAAGTGTTATTTCTCAAAGAATATAAAAGGGAAAGGCAGAGTTCTTCTCGTTGATGATATTTACACAACGGGTTCTACTACAAATTACTGTTCAAGGCTTCTTCGAAAAATGGGTTTTAGCGAAGTTTATCTTGCAGTTGCAATGATAAGAACGGATGACTGATATAAAAGGAGGTTGCACTTATGAAAAACAAAATATTTGATTTTATTCATTCTATCGGCATCGAAAAATGCGGAGTTGCGAAATATGATAATAAGAGTGCAATCGTGTGCCTTTTCCCTTACTTCTGCGGAAATGACGAGGGAAATCTCTCTCTTTATGCACGCGGGTATGATTATCACAGTGTTATAAAGGAGAAGCTTTCTCTGGTTACAGATTATATAAAGGCCCTTTTGACAGATGCAGTCTGCGAGATTTTTGCCGATATCGGTCCCGAAGTGGACCGTCACCTTGCCTACGAGGCAGGACTTGGGTTCTACGGGAAAAACCGTATGCTTATAAATGATGATTTCGGGAGCTACTTTTTTATAGGATATATACTGACGGATTTGCCTCTTGAATCTGATAAACCTCTGAACAAAAGCTGTATGGGATGCAATAAATGTATAGAAAGCTGTGTCGGCAGCGCGCTTGGAGAAGGTTTTCAGCTTGAAAGGTGCGCATCACACATAAGTCAGAAAAAAGGCACCCTCACAGAAAGTGAAATCGCCATACTGAAAAAATCAAATCTTATATTCGGTTGTGATATGTGCCAGAGGGTTTGTCCGCATAACAATATCACTCCTCACCCGATGAAAGAATTTACCGAGGATATGATATACTCTCTCTATATGGACGACATAGAAAATCTTTCAAATAAAGAATTTTTATCAAAATACAAAAACCGCGCCTTTTCGTGGCGCGGTAAGAATGTGTTACTTCGAAATATCAACATCCTCGAGAGCGGCAAGCGCAAGTGAGGAAATATATTCGTAGCGTTCTTTTTTGTTTTTGATTTTTACACGGTTCCACTGGATAATGCCAAAGTTGGCATTCATCGGCTGGAACTTTTTATTTTCTCTGTCCGTAATATATTTGATAAGAGCACCGCTGCAGGTGGATGCAGGGAAAACTATACTTTCCTTGCCGAGAATTTTTCTTGCGGCATTTATTCCTGCAATCATACCCGATGAAGCCGACTCCACATATCCCTCAACACCCGTTATCTGCCCTGCAAAGAACACCTTGGGGTATTTTATAAGGCTGTAGTCCGTGTTAAGAACTTTTGGGGAATTGATATATGTGTTTCGGTGCATTACACCATAGCGTACAAATTCAGCGTTTCGAAGACCCGGTATCATGGAAAAGACCCTCTTTTGCTCGCCGAATTTGAGATTTGTCTGAAATCCTACGAGGTTATAGAGTGTGCCCTCCGTATTATCGCGGCGAAGCTGAAGAACTGCGTAAGGCTCTCTTCCCGTTCTGGGATTGGGAAGTCCTTTCGGCTTAAGAGGTCCGAAACAAAGAGTTTCCTTTCCTCTTTGCGCCATTATCTCAACCGGCATACATCCTTCAAAAACCTTTACGTTTTCCACGCCTTCGTGAAGAGGCGCACGCTCGGCACTTATGAGTGCTTCATAAAATGCCTCATACTCGTCCTTTTCCATAGGGCAATTTATATAGTCGGCAGTTCCCTTGTTGTATCTTGCGGCAAGATACGTCTTTTCTTCATCTATGCTCTCTCGCGTCAAAGTCGGAGGCCAAGCGGTCTTAGGAAGACAATTAA
>JAZNTQ010000008.1:0-20775 GCA_045591865.1 Clostridia bacterium | reverse complement strand
ATGGAAGAAAAGCGTCCCGGAGAATACTTGCCCGTTTTTGAAAATGAACGCGGTACATTCATAATGAATTCAAAGGATTTATGTATGATTGAGCATTTGCCCGAGCTTATCGGCAGCGGTGTTCTTTCACTTAAAATAGAGGGCAGAGTAAAGAGCGAGTATTATGTTGCCACCATAATCGGTGCATACAGAAAGGCAATCGATGCCTACTACGAAAACCCTGCTGAATATAAGTTTAATCCCACCTGGCTTGACGAGGTTAAAAAGGTCAGCCACAGAGACTACTATACGGGATTTTTCTTTGGTATTCCTGATACTGGCGCACAGATATACGGCTCAAGCTCTTATATAAGAGAGTATGACATAGTCGGTATTGTCCTTGATTACGATGAGGAAACGGGTCTTGCAAAGATAACTCAGAGAAACCGCTTTTTTAAGGGTGATGAGATAGAAATAATCCAGCCCCTTTCAGACTTCACAACACAGAAAGTTGAAGTTTTGAAGGATGAGAATATGAAGGACATTGATGTGGCAAATCACGCCGCTATGACGCTTTATATCAAGACCGAAGTTCCCGTAGTAAAGGATGCAATGTTAAGAAAGAAAGCAGAGTGATTCGATGCGAATTCTCGGTATTGACCCAGGTATTGCTATTGTAGGCTACGGAGTTGTTGATAAAGAGGGGAACTCCTACAAAACCATAGCATATGATGCAGTTACAACTCGCGCTCATACACCGCTTCCCGAAAGACTCGAAAAGGTCTATCAGGGAATTAACGAAATAATAAAAACATATAAGCCAGACGCTATGAGTATTGAAGAACTTTTTTTCAATAACAATGCAAAGACTGCCCTTACGGTAGGACAGGCGAGAGGCGTGATAATACTTGCCGCGGTGCAGAATAATCTGCCCGTCTACGAATATACACCACTTCAGGTAAAGCAGGCGCTTACAGGATACGGAAGAGCAAGTAAAAGCCAGATTCAGCAGATGATGAAATCAATGCTTGGACTCTCTCAAATACCGAAGCCTGACGATGTTGCCGATGCACTTGCAATTGCGGTTTGTCACGGCAATTCTATGAGATTTAACTCGATTAAACAGTTTGGAGGTATTATGCTATGATATCTTTCCTTCGCGGAATAGTCGCGTCAAAAAATGAAAACGGACTTGTAATAGATGTAAATGGAGTAGGCTTTGCAGTTAATATGCCTACAAGCGATATTGCAAAAGCAGGTGCAGCGGGTGAAGAGATAACCGTTCATACATATTTTCACGTGAGCGAAATGGCGATGCAGCTTTATGGCTTTCTCACCACAGAGGAAATGGACTATTTCAATAAGCTCATCTCAATTTCAGGAATAGGTCCAAAGGCGGCACTTGCAGTACTTGGCACACTTTCCGTGCAGGATTTAGCTTTTGCTATAATTGCCGAGGATGTAAAGGCAATCACCCGTGCCCCAGGTGTCGGTCCAAAAGCCGCACAGCGCATTATACTTGAGCTTAAAGGAAAAATTGATACGCAGGCAGCGGTGGGCGCATCGCAGACAGGTAGCGTGAAAACCGTTGTGCGTGCAGATACAGGTGCAGTTAATGCTCTTATCGCACTTGGTGCGTCGCCGTCTGAAGCACAGAAGACCGTTATGCAGATTGACGCAACAAATCTTACCACAGAGGATGTCATAAAAGAGGCTTTAAGGAGAATGTCAAATGGAATTTGATGAACGCATTATTTCAACAAGACAGCTTGATGGTGACACAGATGCCGAGTATTCCATCCGTCCAAAAACGATGGAAGAATATATCGGTCAGGAAAAAGTGAAGGAAAGTCTTAAAATTTATATTGATGCCGCACTTGGGCGCCACGAAGCGCTTGACCACTGTTTGCTTTACGGACCTCCCGGTCTTGGAAAGACAACTCTTGCGTCCATTATTGCAAATGAAATGGGAGTAAATATCCGTGTTACAAGCGGTCCTGCAATAGAAAAGCCTATGGATTTAGCGGCAATTCTCACAAATCTCGGACCTCACGATGTGCTCTTCATCGACGAAATTCACCGTCTTTCACGCGCGGTGGAAGAAATTTTGTATCCTGCGATGGAGGATTATTCACTTGATATTATTATAGGTAAAGGACCGAGCGCACAGTCGGTAAGACTTAGTCTTCCGCCCTTCACACTTGTAGGGGCAACGACAAGAGCAGGTCTTCTTTCCGCGCCGCTTCGTGACAGATTCGGTGTCATTTCAAGGCTTGAGCTTTATACAAAGGAGGATTTGACAACGATTGTTACTCGTAGTGCCCAGATTATGAATGTTGATATCGCAAAAGAAGGAGCAGCGGAAATAGCTTCCCGTTCACGTGGCACGCCGCGTATTGCAAACAGACTTTTGCGCCGCGTGCGTGATTTTGCGCAGGTCTGTGCAGACGGACAGATTACAAAAGATGTTGCTGATAAGGCTCTTAAAATGCTTGAGATAGATGAGCTTGGACTTGACGCAACTGATAAGAAAATGATTACATCTATTATCACCACTTTTGGCGGAGGCCCCGTAGGTCTTGATACACTTGCGGCAACGATAGGTGAGGATGCTTCTACAATAGAGGATGTTTATGAGCCATACCTTCTTCAGCTTGGTTTCATAAATCGCACTCCAAGAGGAAGATGCGTTACAAAGCTTGCTTATGAGCACTATAATATTCCTATGAGCAAGGATTCGTCAGCGCAGCTTAAATGGGAATAATATTACAAATTTGTTACAAATGATGGCTTCGTGCAGGACTTTGGCAGTAAATGTCGAATGTTGTCACGAAAAGAGGTGCGACTGTGAAGAAACTACTATTTGCAATTTTAATTATAATGATGCTGCTTTCTACATATATTGGTGTAAATGCGGCGCAGCTTTATTACAATGATGAATATCACTACTACGATGCAGGCGAAATAGGGCTTATGGTAAATGGCGCAAATGTAGGCAATCTTCCGATGCATCCCGTAATAATCGACGATTACACAATGGTTCCCGCAAGGGAAGTTTTTGAAGCAATGGGCAGTAAGGTAATTTGGCATGATGATACCTGCCGTGTCGAGATTATTGATAACGGAATTTCAGTTTTCGTCAAGATTGGTGACAGAAACACTATTGTGGACGGGAAAACAGTTCCGATTGATAAACCGCAGCCTCTTCCTATGCTTATAGGAAAAGGCCCCGACGGGCTTAAAACTATGGTTCCCGTGCGATTTGTGGCAGAAAAGCTTGGGTTTTTAGTTGAATGGAATGATAAAACCCGCACAGTTTCTATCACAAGAAAAGAAACTAATCCGCCCGAAATAATTGGTGGAACTACAAACGGAGAGACAACTATTCCTGAAGAAGGAACTTTCGGCGCGGTTACGGGAAAAACCGATAACAGATACGACTATATTTATATATCTGCGCAAAAAGGCGTATCGCCTAAAATTTCACGATATGTAAACCCCGAAAGGGTTGTACTCGATTTTCCTGATACAAAGTTTTCTACCCTGGGCGGAGGTCTTAATCTTGGTGGAAACTGTGTTGAAACGGTGCGTTACTCAAACCATGATACCCATGCAAGAATGGTGCTTGATGTGTCTGATGACGCACAGGTAGTGGTTCTTTCGGATAAAAACGGTATCCTGATACGAGCAGAAAAATCTCCCAACAAGCAAATTATTTACGACGCATTTGCTCAGAAGGTGTATTTTGACAAAAACTATGTGGGAAACGGTAAGAAGATCGACAACGGATACAGCGTTACCTTTTCCAATATAAAAATGGAAAATCAGAAAATTGAAATACACGACGGTATTATTTACGAGATAATAATTTCCAATTCTGCAAGTGGTTGCACAGTAAGTGTTGACGGTAGTAATAAGCTCACTTATACCGCAGAGAAAGGCTTTTACAAGGGCGATACTGTTGTGGAGAATGAGAAACCTGTCATAAATGTGAGCGGAAAGCCTCTTATCGTAGTTGATGCAGGGCATGGTGGAGAAGACCCTGGTGCAGTGGCTTATGACGGCAGCGGCAAAATTGTTGCACGTGAAAGTCATATCAATCTTGCAATAGCGCTTCTTCTTGGTGAAAAGCTTAAAAATAATGGGGTAGAGGTTATATATACCCGTGATACGGACAAGTATATCTCGCTTCAGGAAAGAAGTGACCTTGCAAACTCTGTTGAGTGCGATATGTTTGTAAGCATACACTGTAACTCAATTGAAAATCCACAGATAAGCGGTACGCAGGTTTATTACCATCCCGCAAGTGAGACAGGAACATTCCTCGCAGAAAATATTTATAAAAACATCTTAAAAATGACACCTCTTGCACCCAAGGAAACACAAAATGGCTCGCACCTTTTTGTTATCCGTACAACGGCTTCTCCTGCAGTTCTTGTCGAAACTGCTTTCATAAGCAATCAGAGCGACAGAAATTATCTTCAGGGCAAGGCAAATCAGGAGAAAATAGCTGAAGCAATTTTCCAGGGAATTATGCAAACTTTGAATTAAAAATAAACCAGATGCCCTCCGTAAAAAAACGGAGGGTAGTTTTTCCCTTAAAATATAAATTTATACTTGAAATAAAGCTTTTTTTGTGCTATAATTACTGTAAATTTATTTTAATCTCAAAAATATATATTTTTGTAAAGGAAGGGTAATAATGAAAAAACGTATTTTAAGCGCATTAATCGCAACAACGATGATTTTCGCTTCATCCGTTTGTGCATTTGCTTACAGTGAATACGATGTTCTTGATAAAGCAAGTGCGGTGCTTGAAGAACTCAATTACGACGCGGCTGCTGTATACGGCGATTGGCAGAAGGATAAGGATTATCACGCTGCACAGCTTGAAGCTATAGAAGCTGCTTTTGCAGAAATTGATTCAGCTGATATCAGTGTTGTTGTTGAGGAGATTCTTACTCATAGTGGCTTGACAGTAAATCAGAAACTTTATCTCTGCGCCCTTGCCAAGGCAGAAGATAATCCTGCTATTGAGGCTGTGCTTAATGCTCACAATACAGCAGGTTTAACTTGGAAACAGAGCTTTGATCCTCTTCAGGATTTTTCCGAACATCTTGGAAGCCTTGCTAGCGTCTCTACCATAGCTCCTGGCGGTGTTGAAGCAGAGTATGTTAATGTTTTGGCAAATGACGCTCAAAAAGCGAGACTTGCAGGTTATCTTGAAACTGCAATAAAAGCTCTTCTCAAGATTGGCTTTTCAACCACAAGTATAGATTTAGAAGATAACTATAACAATGGTATTGAGCTGGATGATATCACAAAGAAAACCCTTATGGTTTTTGCTTCTGAAGTTGTAGAAAAGGAAGGAATTACCTTCCGCACAGCAGCAAGTGTCAGTGCCCTTGCAACGGCTGCGAAGGATTATGCTCTTTCATTTAAGAACGATGCAAATATTGCATTGGCAAAAGCTGCTTTAGACCGCATTGCAAGTGCTCCTTATTCAAATACAATTTCAAAAGCTTTTGATGAGACTGCTACAGGTATAACAGCGGTTAATAGTGGATATTTTGAAGGCAGACCTGTCCGTGTTGATCTTCAGCTTCTTGCTGGTAATGGAACCAACGAAGGTCTTATAGAAACTCTTCTCAAGAAAGTTGATCCCAATTTTGAAGCAGCCAATATGCTTCTAAATATTGCTCTCAGCGAAGGTGTTCATCTTTACAGACCGGGCGGCAGAATGCAGGATATTAAGGAAAATACCGCCTCTGCTATTGAGTTCAGTAATGCGACACTTTCTCACGAAAATTCTATTAATATCAAGACTGAAGCGTTTGCAGCAGCAGGTTACAGCCTTGATCCTATCGTACTCAACACAGGTTGGTTTGATATTGAGTTCTACGAAGAAGATGGTAGTGATTTAAGTGGTGTGTCTTATAATGATGGTACAATCACTGTTGTAAAAGATACATCAAAGGGCGATGGTTACAAAGCTTACATGGTTCTTTACCGCAAGACTGCTTCGGGCGAAGAAAAGACATTTATAGAATCATATCCCGTAAAAATCAACTTTGTAACGGATGCTTACTCAACACCCCCCACAGGACCTTCATCTTCTAATACAACAAGATACACAGTAACATTTGAGACTAACGGCGGCAGCACAATTTCTCCCAAGAATTATGTTAAGGGTGCTGTTGTAGAGCTTACAATGAAGCCCACAAAGGATGGTTACATCTTCGATGGTTGGTACAGCGATGCTGCACTTACACAGAAGGTTGAAACAATCACTCTTGAAGCAGATGTGACAGTTTACGCAGGTTGGAAGAAGGATGGCAGCGTAGTAGTAAGTAAGGTTGAAATCCCCGAACTTCTTGAGGATAAGGACCACTACGCATATGTAATGGGTTACCCCGAAGGCGACATCCGTCCCAATGGCAACATCACTCGTGCAGAAGCAGTTACAATGATCTTCAGACTTCTCAAGGAAGAAGTAAAAGTAGCTAACCTTACAGAAGAAAACGTATTTGTAGACGTAACAGCAGACGATTGGTTCAACACAGCAGTTTCTACACTTGCTAAACTTGGCGTTGTAGAAGGACGTACAGAAACCACATTCGTTCCCAATGCAAATATGACAAGAGCAGAATTTGCTACAATGTTTGCAAGACTTGCAGAATTTGAATATGTTGCAGAGAACAAGTACGGCGATATGGATAATCACTGGGCTAAGGCATTTGTTGAAGAAGTAGATGCTTACGGATGGATTGCAGGCTATGAAGACGATGCATTCAGACCTGACAATAATATCACCCGTGCAGAAGCAATGACACTCATCAACAGAGTTCTCCAGAGAGTTCCTGAAAACGCAGATGCTCTTCTTGAGGGTATGACAATCTGGACAGACAACGCAGACGTAAATGCTTGGTACTACCTTGCAGTTCAGGAAGCTACAAACAGTCACGAATACGAAGTTAAGGGTGCTTACGAAGTATGGACTAAGCTTACTGAAAATAAGGACTGGACAACATTTGAGAAATAATTAAAATCTCATAAGCAAAAATTATGACGGGTGCACAAATGTGCACCCGTCATTTATTTAATCGTAAATTCAAGAAGAATAAAAAAGATACCAGAAGCCTTTATTTTGCTTCTGGTATCTTTTTATTTGATATTCAATTACTTAAAAAAATCGCTCTTTAAGAAAACTTCCATTTCATTAGTATTATCAACAAGCTTTATATCCTTTGGAATGTTGAGCTTTACTCTGACCGTTGCGCCCTTTTCAAAAAGAGCAAGGTTAATTTCTTCTGTCTTAATTTCGCTAATCTTATCAAATGCTTCTCCGCTTCCGTAAATCCTTACTGTATTTTCGGAGGGTAGGGGGAAGGTCTTTCCATTAGTTGCAGAGAGAACAACGGGAACCGTTTTAACACTGTGGAACGTATATGAAACCTTTACTTCAGATGGCTCAAACTGTACGCCTTCAAGCGCTTTTCCGTTCTTGCTGTAAGCTATCAGTTTTGCAGTGTAATCCTTTGTGCCTTTCTCGGGGACAAATTGTTCCGTCCTGATTGTTGCTATATCGTCGATTATGCTCCGTGGTGCGGAAACCTTAACCCTTTCCTTGCTCAACTCATACGATTTAAGAATTATTGAAGTATCAGTCGGACTCAATATATCGGCTTCAATTTTATACATTGCAGATTTAATGGGCTCTATAACTACCTTAATATCTTTTCCTTTTACATAATAAGTTGCATTTGAATTAACCGCTGCGCTAACTGTTGCAGGGAGGGTATGTGTTCCGCTCTCCTTAATGGAAGAAACGTTTATAACTGCGGTAAGTGTTCTATTATTAAGCCTTGCAAGAGTTGACCTTTTTCCGTTTACACTCACATCGACGCTGGTCACGTTTGTTTCGTATACTGAAAACCCTTTTTCCTTAAGAGCCTGTTCGCCGGATATTACAACGGGAACATTTCTCACTGTCTTTGTCATCGAAGGGTTTTCCTGATAAGATACAAAAAGCCATAGTATAAAGGCCAGCGCAACGCAAACGATTTTTGATATTAACTTTTCCCGTTTTATTTTTTCCATTTCAAGCGCTCCTTCCATTTTGCAAGTGCATTCTCTGAATTTTTTTCAGAATCAGAGGAAAGAACCTTTACAATTACTTTTTTAAGAGTCTCTTCAGTATAATTACGACTCATATCTCCATTTAATGTAAAACTGATTTTACCCGTTTCTTCGCTGACAACTATTACTGCAGCGTCAGAGCATTCTGAAAGGCCGAGTGCAGCACGGTGTCTTGTGCCGAATTCTCGGCTGAGAGTCTCGTTTTGAGTAAGAGGGAGAATACATCTTGCGGCAAGAATTCTATTTTCCCTTATAATTACTGCCCCGTCATGTAGGGGAGTATTCGGGATAAAAATATTAATCAAAAGCTCGCTTGAAACAGTAGAGTCAATATCACAACCTGTACGAACAATATCACCTATTTTTGTGTTACGCTCCAAGACTATAAGTGCGCCTATACGTCGGCTTGACATAGCAACTGCGGCAGAAGCGATTTCAGATGCAATTTTTTCTGCACTGTTGTTATCCTCCTGTGAAAAGAGAGAAGAAAAATTAGTTCTACCTACCTTTTCAAGAGCGCGACGTAATTCGGGCTGAAAAATTACAACAAAGGCAAAGATTGCAACTTGAGTAAGGTTTCGAAGCAGGTAATTAATCGTATTAAGCTGCAACGATGTACTCAACCAAGTGAAAATTAGTAAGAGAATAATTCCCTTTATTAAATTGACTGCCCTGGTTTCGCGGACAAACGCGGATAGCTTATAAAATATGTATGCAACGATAGCTATATCCAAAACGTCTGTAATACGAAACGACAAAAGGGAAGCAGGGATGTTGCTGAATAAAGTTTCTAACAATAATCTCGACCACCTTTATTGTAAAATTTCCTATTTATTATTATACAATAAAAAACAAGGTAAAAAAAGCATTTTTTTACCTTGTAACATAATCTTAATTTTTAAGCACATTTTCAAGTGCATAGGCAGCAGAAGATATTTCTTCTTTTGTGTTAAAAAATCCTGTAGAAAAGCGTAAAAGACCGCTTGTAATTGTTCCTAAAGTTCTATGTGCCATGGGGGAGCAGTGAAGACCCGCCCTTGTAGCAATATTATATTCTCGGTCAAGTCTTGTTGAGATATCAACGCAGTCGTGCCCAGAGAGAGAAAGTCCTACAACCCCAACTGATGGTACCCCGATAATCTTTGCTCCTTTAACTGCCGACATCTGCGCAATCAAAAACTCACCCAATTCCTTTTCCTTTTCGTATACGCCCTCACTCTTTACAAACTTTATCCCCTCGCACAACCCTGCAATTCCGCTCGCATTGAGCGTTCCAGCCTCAAAGCGGTCGGGAAATAAGTCAGGCATTAGAGCGCTTTCCGAAAAGCTCCCTGTTCCGCCTTCAATAAGCGTGTCAAGTGATATGCCTTTACGGATATAAAGTGCTCCTGTCCCCATTGGCCCGTAAAGTCCCTTGTGTCCTGCAAATGCAATCATATCACCGCAAGACGTATCTATTTCCAAAATCCCTCCGCTCTGTGCGGCGTCGAGAAGCATCAAAACACCTTTCTTTCGGGCAATTGAATATATTTCACGCACAGGGTTTATGCTCCCTGTAACATTTGAAACATGAAGCACGCATATAAGCTTTGTTTTATCAGTTATGAGTGAAGAAACATCTTCGGGATTTACAATTCCGCGGCTGTCGGCACGGACGATTTTAAGAGTCACGCCTTCTTTTTCCAAGTCCACACAACTTCGCAGAACACTGTTGTGCTCCATTGAAGATATTATAACCTCATCCCCTCTGTGCAGCACTCCTTTAATTGCAAGGTTTAGTGCCTCTGTAGTATTCTTTGTAAAAATAATATGCTCGGGAGATGGAGCGCCTATAAGGGAAGCAAGCTCTTCTCGGCAGGCAAGCACCTTTTCTCCGCTTGCTACAGAAAGAGCGTGACCTCCACGTGCAGGATTCCCTCCGTGCTCCTTCATAAAACGTGTTACAGCATCTATTACACAATCAGGCTTGGGAAAGGTGGTGGCTGCGTTGTCTAAATATATCATAAAGAAACCCCTTTACATTTTCTGATAAACTCTTTTTTCATCCACAATAGTTTCCATATAAAACGCACGTATTTTTATTCCAAGCTCTAAAGCAGTTTTTTCAACAATCATTTTGGAAACCTCGTCGAAACGCAAACTGTATCCGCAACCGTCTCTGGTAAGTGAATGCGGTGTCTGTATGACAGAGGATGTAACCCCGAATTCCATAAGGCGGTGCTTGAGTCTGTTTGCGGAAGTAGAAGAAGCAACAGTTGCAAGCATAATAAATTTCCTTTCCAAATTATTTACACTAACATACTATGCCAAAGGGGATTTTTTTGATTGTGCATGCAGAAAGAATTTTTGTAACAAATTTGTAAAGAATGACAAAAAACTGTTGAAATAACGCCTAAAAAGTGTTATTATATATATATGTATATTTATGTCACTAACTATTATAGGAGGGAATTGGCTTGATAAACAAATATCTCAACAATATACTTGATCAGACAAGTAAAATTCTCGGACTTCATACAGGTCTCATTGAAGGAAATGGTACAGTGATATCTTCAGGAAGAGTTTCTTCTGTTGAAGAAAATGTTTCGGAAATTCTTGAAAAGTGTGCAGACAGCGACACAAAGATAACAAGGATTCACGGATGTACTTTTTATACTGTGACCTCAAGAAACAAGGTTGAATATATTGCTTTTATAAATGGAGAGGACGAGTCACTCGTTACTCATATTGAAATGCTTTCTACCTACATAGGCTCTATAAGACAGATTCACAGCGATAAATACGACAAGGCAAACTTTATCAAAAATATGCTTGCGGACAGTATTCTTCCAGGCGATATCTTTATGAAGAGTAAGGAGCTTCGCCTTGCGTTTGACGTTGACAGAGCTGTTTTTGCTTTGCAGTACGAGGATATCAAGGGGATTGATGTGTATGATATCATCAGCGGTATTTTCCCCGACAACGGTAAGGATTTTGTTATTGACCTTGATAATAATACAATTGCTGTCGTAAAGGAAGTTAAAGAGGGAACAGAGGCAAACGAGCTTGATAATATTGCGGCACAGATAGCAGATACAGTTGCAAGTGAAGCAATGGTTAATATAAGACTCGGAATTGGCACTATCGCTCCCAGTATCAAAGATATTGCAAAAAGCTATAAGGAAGCGCGTATTGCTCTTGAAGTAGGCAAGGTATTTGATGGCGAGAAGTTTATAATGAACTATGATAATTTGGGTATTGCCCGTCTTATATACCAGCTTCCCACAACGCTCTGCGAGCTTTTCCTTTCAGAAGTGTTCAAAAAGGATTCTATAGACTCGCTTGACCAGGAAACACTTTACACAATACAGAAATTCTTTGAAAACAACCTTAACGTATCCGAGACATCGCGTCAGCTTTACGTTCACAGAAATACGCTTGTTTACAGACTTGATAAGGTAAGAAAGATTACAGGTCTTGACCTTCGAATTTTTGACCACGCGATAGTATTTAAGGTTGCGCTTATGGTTAAAAAGTATCTTGTGTCAAAACCAATGCGTATATGACGAAAGGGTGATAAGATGATTGAATTTAAGAATGTCACAGTCGTATATGATAAGGATATAGTAGGTCTTGATAATGTATCCTTCAAGATAAATAACGGAGAGTTTGTATTTCTTGTAGGTAAAACCGGTGCAGGAAAAAGCTCTGCAATAAAGCTTTTGACGGGAGAAATTAAACCCACAAAAGGCGACGTAATAGTGGACGGTATTATTGTAAATGCATTGAGGCGCTCTAAAATCCCGTATTTAAGACGTGCACAGGGTGTAGTTTTTCAGGATTTCAGACTTCTTCCAAATAAAACTGTTTATGAAAACGTTGCTTTTGCGATGGAGATAATAGGGAAGAAGAAAAAGGAAATCAAAAGAAAGGTTCCTAAAATTCTTGAGATAGTTGGGCTTAAGGACCGCGCAGGAAATTATCCCAATGAAATATCAGGCGGCGAGCAGCAGAGAGTAAGTATTGCAAGAGCGCTCGTTAACAGTCCCTCGCTTATAATTGCGGATGAACCGACTGGAAATCTCGATGTTGAGACCTCTAATGAGGTTATGGCTCTTTTTGAGGAAATTAACAAGATGGGAACAACTATCGTGATGGTTACCCATTCTGAAAAAATTGTAAACGATATGAAAAAGCGTGTTATACAGCTTGAAAACGGTTGTGTTGTGCGTGATGAGGAAAAAGGGGTGTACAATCTTGGCGTTTAAGTATTATCTAAAAAGTGCACTGAGCTCATTTGTGAGAAATGGTATTATGACAGTTGCATCATTTATTACGGTTAGCTGTTGTTTGTTTCTTTTTGGTGTATTTTTCCTCTTCACTCTTAATATGAATAGTATCAGTGAGCAGATAGAGTCACAGTGCGAGCTTATTGCACGCATAGATTTTGACGCAAGTGACCAGAAGCAGCAGCAGATTTACAACACAATTTTAGGTCTTGAAAATGTTGCAAGTGCAGAGCTTGAAACACAGGACCAGGCATTTAATAATTTTAAGAAAGAGCTTGGCGAGGATTCTGATGTTCTCGATGGGCTTGAGGGAAAGAAATTTCTCCGCAGCAGCGTTAAAATATCGCTTGAGGATATAAGAAAATCAAGTGAGACAGTGGTACTTGTAAGTAATGTAAGCGGTGTTGCAGAGGTTGAAAACCGACAGGATATTGTAAGCAAGGTAGTAAAGTTCACTGCAGCCGTAAAGAATGGCAGTGCATTGGCAATGCTTGTGCTACTACTTATTGCAATTTTCATTATTCAGAACACAATTAAGCTAAGCGTATATGCTCGCGGAAAAGAAATCCAGATTATGAAGTTTGTCGGCGCTACTGACCATTTTATCAGAATGCCTTTCATTATAGAGGGAATTATGATTGGTGCACTTGGCTTTCTGGCGTCATTCTTAATAATTGCATTTGGATATAATGCAGTAATTTTACCTATTTCATCACTTATAAATTTGTTTGACTTTATACCCCTTCAGGCATGTCTTCTTCCTTTGGGAACAAGTATGGCTCTGTTTGGCGTTTTGATGGGGGCACTCGGAAGCGGATTGTCACTTAAGCGTCATCTTAAGGTATAATTTACATAGGAGCGTTTTGCTATGAATAAGAAAAAACAAAGCAAAGGAAATATAAAAAGAATTGTTGCGATGGTCTGTGCAATTCTTGTTGCTTTCGCATTTTTAGTTTCTGTGGTAAGCCCTGCTTTAGCGGTAACCCAGCAACAGCTTGACAGTGCAAAAAAGAAGACTGAACAGGCTAAAAAAGAGGCTGCAGAGGCAGAGAAAAAGAGAAAGCAGGCACTCGCCGAATTCAACTCAATAGACAAGCAAATCAATAATACTGAAATTGAAATTGACCTTATTGAAAAGCAGATTGAGCAGACAAAAGAGGACATTGTTCTTAAAGAGGAAGAGCTCAAGCAGGCGGAAGCAGATTATATGGAATACGAAGAGCTTTTTTTAAAGCGTGCCAGAGTAATGTACGAGAACAGTGAAATCAAGTATCTCGAAATTCTTTTCGGAGCAAACGATTTTGGAGATTTCCTTACAAAGCTTGAAATGATATCGCAGCTTATGGATTACGATAAGGGCATTCTTACAAAGCTCGACAATACAAAAAAGAAAATAGAATCTGCAAAGGAAGAGCTTGAAAATATTCTTGTAAGACAGGAAGAAAACGCAAAGACTCTCGAAGAAAGAAAGATTTCTCTTGAGGAAACACTTTCTAAAAAACAGATTCTTCTTGATGAAGCAAAAAAAGATGCAGAGAAGTATAAGGCGATTTACGAGGCAGCGGAAGAGGCAGAGGCAGCTCTTATAAGAGAGAACTCAAAAGCACTTTCTTACGGTGCGAATCCCGTGAAGTATTCAGGAGGAAAATTTGCTTGGCCTGTTCCGGGTGTTACGCGTATTACAAGCCCCTATGGATACAGAATACATCCTGTATATAAAACCCGTAAATTCCATACAGGTATTGATATAGGTGCAGGATACGGACTTAATATAGTCGCAAGTGCAGACGGTGTTGTAACACTCGCAACGACAAACGGCGGTTACGGCAAATGTATAATTATCAACCACGGTAGCGGGCTTTCCACTCTCTATGGACACTGCAGTACGCTGCTGGTTTCACAAGGAGATAAGGTTACTAAAGGTCAGGTAATTGCAAAGGTTGGTTCCACGGGCGTTTCGACGGGACCGCAACTTCACTATGAGGTGCGCGTGAACGGTTCGACAACTGACCCAATGCAGTATGTAAAATAAAGTAAAGAAGGTCTTTTAAGTGAAAAATGCAGGGAAAACAATAAAGACAGTTTTAATAACCTTTATTATGACATTACTTATAGCTGCCCTGCTTGGATTTTATCTTTTTACGACCTTGGATTTTCCATACAGAAACCTACTCAATGTTATTTCAATAATAGAAACGGCATATGTCGACGAATATGACCGAAAGGCTGCTGAAGAAAATGCAATAAATGCGGTTCTCGAGGGATTGGGAGATAGATACGCGGTTTACTATGACAAAGAAAACCTTGATGATATTGTGACTCTGATTGAAGGTCATTACATCGGAATCGGAGCAGAGGTTTTTGCAAACAATGAAAAAAACCGCATAGAAATAATTTCTGCTTATGAAGATTCTCCTGCAGCAAAGGCAGGAATAATAGGCGGAGATATGATAAAGTCTATTGACGGTAAGGAATATGAGGCGGCGGATTTAGCCGATGCAGTACTTTATCTTAAAGGAGCAGGCGTAAAAAATCCCCTCGGGACCCCTGTTGAAATGGTGATGATGAGGGGAGAAGGTGAGTATAAAATCACTCTTAACCGCGCAGATGTTAATCTTTACAGAATAAAGTCTGAAATTGTTGATGATATATGCTATATAAGATATAGCGGTTTCACAGAAGACTCATACAGAGAATTCAAAAAGACAATTGATAGTATAGATAAATCTGTGAAAGGGATTGTTGTAGATATGCGAGGTAATCTTGGCGGAGACCTTGATAGTGCGCTTGGTATGTGCGACATATTTCTTGATGATGAGATGATAATGTACACTTTGGATAAGGATGGAGATAAAAAAGTGTACAATGCAAAAGAAGGAAGCTGTAAATTGCCTCTGGCGGTCCTCGTGAATGGAGAATCTGCAAGTGCAACGGAAGTTTTTGCAGGAGCAATAAAAGATAATAAAAGGGGAGCAGTTATTGGTGAAAAAACCTTTGGAAAGGGCGTTACACAGTCTGTTATTTATGTTAACAGGTTTAATGTTTCCCAAGGTGCACTTAAGCTTACAACATTTAAAAACTATACTCCCGATGGTAAATGGATAAATGAAGGAATAACCCCAGATATTTTGGTCTCTTCGCCGATAAATGACGACATCTCAAAGGATGAAGCATTTTTAGCGGCAGTAAAGAGTTTGAAAGAGGATAAATAATTCAATGAAGAAGAAAATATTAGTGTATGCCTTAACGGTTATACTACTGCTTTCTTTTTCCTGCGCATATGCGGCGCCTGAAAAAGAAAATACTCAAAAGAATACTGATGAAAAAGAGATAAATACCCTTATTGCCAAATCTCCTCACGCAATTCTTCTTGATATGAAAACAGGAAGCGTTATTTATAAGAAAAAGGCAAATGAAAAGGTTTATCCCGCAGCACTTACAAATATTATGACCGCTCTTTTAGTGCTTGAAAATTGTAGTCTTGAAGAACTTGTTACTGCAAGTGATACTGCTCTTTCCAATATTTCAGCAGGGGACAGTAAGATGGGTGTTATAAAGGATGAGCGCCTTTCTGTAAGACAGCTTCTCTATGGAATGATGCTTTCATCTGCTTCGGATGCGGCAAATCTTCTTGCCGAAAAGACATCAGGAAGCATTGAGGGATTTGTAGCGCTTATGAACGAGCGTGCAAAAGAGCTTGGTATGAATAATACTAGCTTTACAAATCCTACGGGAGAGCACGATGAGCGTCACTACACAACAGCCTCCGATATGGCAAAGCTTGCGCGCATTGCTATGCAGAATGAAACCTTTGCAGAAATTGTAAAGGCGCAGTCTTATAGCATACCTGCCACAGAAAAGAGTCATACTGCAAGAAAAATCACAAATAGAAATCATTTTGTAAGCAATCTTTTAAGAAATGACTATTATTATAAGTATTCAACGGGTATAAAGACAGGCTACAGCGTTGAGGCGAAGAGTTGTATTGCTGCTTCGGCGCAGAAAAATTCGATGTCGCTTCTGGCACTCGTTTTTGAAGCGGAGACGGTTGATAATGTGGCACAAAGCTTCTCCGACTGTAAATATATGTTTGACTACGTTTTTGAAAACTACGTTTCACAGACTATTGCAGAAAAAGATGCAATAATTGCACAGACGGGACTTGAAAACGCCAGACGTGAAAAAAAGCTTATACTTAAGACGGAAAATAAAGTATCTTTTATAAGAACAAAGGAAACAGAAAATTTCGAAATTACTTATGAGGACTCTGTGCCCCATAAGATAAGCGCTCCTGTTGAAAAAAATGAGGTCATAGGTGAGAGGGAATATTTCGTTAATGGCAAATCAATCGGGAAAGTAAATCTCTTGGCAGAAAAAAGCTATAAGCTTGACCCGATAACCTTCCTTGTTAATAAAATGATAGCTTTCGTAACGTCACCGTGGCTTTTTATAGCAATAGCCGTCTTGATATTTGTTCTCATTATGGCAGAACGCCGCAGAAGAAGAATACTCCGAAAGAAAAGACGCGATGCGCGAAATAAGAGAAACAGAGAATTAATGCAAAGTATATATAAAGATTAAAAAAGACTGAACGGATTTCCGTTCAGTCTTTTTTGTTGTTTGATTAATAGTTTTCTTTTCTGATTTCGAAAAAGCTCTTGGGGTGCTTGCATACGGGACAAAGCTCGGGTGCTTTTTTACCCATTACCAGGTGACCGCAGTTTCTGCATTCCCAGATTTCTTCCTCTGCCTTTTCAAATACCTTCTGCATCTCTACGTTGTCAAGAAGTGCACGGTAGCGTTCCTCGTGTGTTTTTTCGATTGCTGCAACAGCGCGAAACTGTGCTGCAAGCTCTGTAAAGCCTTCTGCTTCTGCATCCTCGGCGAAAGTTTTATACATATCAGTCCATTCGTAATTTTCACCCTCTGCAGCTGCCTTAAGGTTTTCTGCTGTACCGCCAAGAAGCTCAAGAGCTTTGAACCAAAGCTTTGCGTGCTCTTTTTCGTTGTTTGCTGTCTGTTCAAAAATAGCAGCTATCTGCTCATAGCCTTCTTTTTTTGCAACAGATGCAAAGTAAGTGTACTTGTTTCTTGCCTGTGATTCTCCAGCAAAAGCGGCAAGAAGGTTCTGCTCTGTCTTTGTTCCTTTAAATTTCATATAATACACCTCATTTATAATATTTTTGCGGTTTTGAAAACCGCTTGTTTAATTACTTTTCTATTTCGCACAGCTCATATATAGCTTCCCATATATCTTCGCTTCCCATACCTGTTTCTGCGCTGAATGGCATCATAATATCGTCATCCTCAAGCTCCAGGGTATAGTAAATCTCGTCAAGATGGTCATTTAGCTTTGTTTTTGCGATTTTATCACATTTTGTAGCAACAACAAATGCAAAACCGTGTCTTTCACGGATATAATTAAGCATTATGATATCGTCATTTGTAGGCTTATGACGGGCATCTACAAGAAGAACTGTGCAGGCAAGGGTTTCGCGCGTATCAAGATACGTTTCAATCATATTGCCCCATTTTTTCTTTTCTTCTTTGCTTACCTTTGCATAACCATAACCGGGTAGGTCCACAAAGTTTAATGTGTCATCAATGTTATAAAAATTGATTGTAGCAGTTTTTCCCGGTTTTGAACTTGTACGGGCGAGACTTTTTCGGTTAAGCATCTTGTTTATAAAAGAGCTTTTTCCAACATTACTTCGCCCTGCAAAGGCAATATCGGGAAAGCTTGTTTCGGGATATTGCTTGGGAGATACTGCAGATATTGTAAGGTTAACATTGTGAATATTCATGCTTTTGTGTCCTTTCTTCACCCATTGAAGAGGAGAGCTTCGCACTTTTCTTTTTATTGTCAAAAAGCAGTGCAAGATTAATAACCTCATCGGCGTGACTGACAGGGTGGAAACTAATCTCGCGTTTAATATCTTCAGGAATTTCTTCTAAATCCTTAAGATTATCCTTTGGAATAATAATGTCGCGAATGCCGACTCTATATGCTGCAAGAGTTTTTTCTTTTAATCCGCCTATTGCAAGAACTCTGCCGCGCAGGGAAATTTCGCCTGTCATAGCAATATCACTGCGCACGGGAGCGGATGAGAGTGCACTTGCAAGTGCTGTAGCAACTGTTATTCCTGCGCTTGGACCATCTTTTGGAACTGCACCTTCGGGAAAATGGATATGTATATCCTTTTTCTTATAGAAATCAGCTTCAATATCAAGTGATTTAGCGATGGAGCGCACAAATGAAATTGCCGCTTCTACGGATTCCTTCATAACCTCACCGAGCTTACCTGTTATCTGTACCTTTCCGCTACCGTCAAGCACAGCCGCTTCACACTGGAGCATTTCGCCACCCACCTGTGTCCAGGCAAGACCGTTTGCAACGCCGACTAATGGTGTGGATGAAATTTTATCGTCAAAGTACCTCTTTGTGCCTAAATATTCTGAAAGATTCTTTTCAGTAACAGAAAGTGATTTCTTGCCCTCTGAAAGAGCTACGACACATTTTCTGCAGAGCGTCGCAATTTCTCTTTCGAGCTTGCGCACACCACCCTCGCGGGTATAGGAGGAGATAATCTCTTTTATTGCCCCATCTGAAATTTTAAGATGCTTTTTCTCAAGCATATGCTTTTTATATTGCTTGGGAATAAGATGCTTTTTTGCAATACTGAATTTTTCTTCTGCAGTATAGCTTGAAAGCTCTATTATTTCAAGTCTGTCGTGCAGAGGAGCGGGGATTGTTGAAATGTCGTTTGCAGTTGCTATAAAAAGAACCTTTGAGAGGTCAAGCCCCACCTCAAGGTAATTATCTCTAAATGAGAAGTTCTGCTCGCTGTCAAGAATTTCAAGAAGAGCAGAAGAGGGGTCGCCCTTATAGTCTGCCCCGAGTTTGTCAATTTCATCAAGAAGAATAAGAGGATTTGAGGATTTTGCCTGCTTAAGTGCATTCACAATTCTTCCGGGCATCGCGCCGACATAAGTTTTTCTATGACCGCGAAGCTCGGATTCATCCTTCATTCCGCCAAGACTTATTCTTGTGTATTTTCTGCCTGTTGCCTCGGCAATGGATTTTGCTATAGAAGTTTTACCAACACCGGGAGCGCCTAGAAGACAAAGTATGCTGCCAGAGGGAGAAGCGCTACGGTTTATAACTGCAAGCTGCTCAAGTATTCTAGTCTTGACCTTTTCCATTCCAAAATGGTCGCGCTCAAGTATTTCTTTTGCGCTTTCAAGATTGTCATTTTCCTCAGTATAGGTTTCCCACGGAAGGGAGCATATAAGTTCAATATAGTTTCTTGATATATTGCTTTCGGGAGAGGAAGGGGAGAGCTTGCCTAAAATCTTAAGCTCGCGAAGTGCTTTTTCATAAACCTCTTCAGGCATTGGGACGCTTTCGATTTTTGCACGAAGCTCCGTAATTTCATCTTCGCCGTCATCACCAAGCTCCTCGCGGATTGCTTTGAGCTGCTCGCGGAGGAAATATTCCTGATTATGCTCATCCATCTGCTGCTTAACTTTAGCCGCTATGATATTCTCAACATCAAGAATTTTAACTTCCTTTGTCATAATATCAATCAGCTTAAGAAGTCTTTTTTTTACGTTTGTGATTTCAAGGAGTTCTTGCTTATCGGAATTATCTCTGATAAGATTTGATGCAATCGTGTCTGAAAGAGCAGAGGGGTCTGTTTCGGGAAGCTCTTTTAGGAACGATTCTGACTTAAGCTTTGGATTAAGCTCAATATAGTCGTTTAAAAGATAGTGAATCTGATTTAAAAATGCGGAGTATTCCTCAACCGAAAGATTTTTATCTGAAGAATTTTTATAAGTTACTTCGCCCTCGTAGAGTTCTTCCTGTATAAAAGAACCGTTTAATTTGCCTCGGGACTGTCCCTCAACAAGTATTCTTACACATCCGTCAGGAAGCTTTAATACCTGCTTTATTTTTGCTATAACACCGAAAGTGTTTACATCACTTTCGGTAGGCTTTTCAATTGTTTCATTTTTTTGTGATGCAAGGAAAATAAGTCCATCTGAAGAAATCGCCTTCATAACGGCATTTTTACTTTTTTCGCGTGCTACATCAAAATGGAATACTGTCTTTGGAAATATTACAAATCCGCGGACAGGAATTATTGGGAGTACTGATTTTTTTACTGCCATAGTTTTAGTCCTTATTTAATGGTATTGATATAATTCTGGTAATCGTCTGTAAATGTCACATTAGCGCTGTCAATGATAGTTCCCACATAGTTATTAACAGCCGCAGAGGCAAGATATTCGCTATACATTGCAATTACTTCCTTGATATGCGCCTCATTTACAGGTGTACGGTAAATGATATGATAACCATAGTCTGTCTTTACAGGCTCTTTTGTAT
>JAZNTQ010000007.1:0-4062 GCA_045591865.1 Clostridia bacterium | reverse complement strand
TAATAAGGCCTACAAGACGTTTTGAAGTCAAGTAAGCCTTATTTTTTATTTAAATAGGTCAAGCGCTCTCATAATTACGTTGCCGACCGAGTTTCCGCTTTCGTCCTTGTTTTCCTCAATGGTGTAATTCTCGCCCGACATAATTATATCGCGCACGTCAATGGGTGACGTTTCATATTTTGGAGAAGCATATTTCATTGTGCGCTCTCCTCTTTGTCCTTCGGTGTTATCAAAAGCACGTCGTTATATGAAGCGAGGTAGTATTTGCCGTTTGTCGGCTCGGCAATTTGAAGGTAGCTATACTTAACTGTGCCTTCCTTGCTTGTTTTCACAAACGCGCCCATAACGAGGTCAATGTCCTTTTGCTCCTCGTCAAAGCCCATTATTTTTAAGTTAAAGAGGTTAAAGCCACAGTCTGTGATATCGGCAGCTATAACGCCTTGTCTTTCGTCACCGTTTTCGTCAAAAATATCGTTTGTGCCGATAGTTTCCGCCTTAACCGCAAACACACCGTAGTTAACGGTTTCACCTGTGATTTCCTCGTATGCTAAAATTGCATCCTCGTTTACTCTGTAATTTACAGAGAACAACGCATCACCGTACTGTGCCGCTGAGAAGCCGAGAACCGTAAAGAGTGGTGGTAATTCTACTGTTTTGATATATGTGCAGCCTTCGTTTGTACAAATTGTAGTCTGAACACCCACATTACTGTATCCGTTTGCGTATGAAACAGTTTCTGTTTTGTTATGAATGCCGTAATTAAACGCTTCGCATTTACTGTATTTGTAAACCACCAGCACTGCATTATTAGAGTATTGAGTTTTACCGGCAGGAATATAGCCATCATCTGATAAATCAAGGGCTTGTGCTTTGTTAAAATAGTAATCATCGTCTTTTGTAGGGTCCCATACCTCCACTACAACCTTTGGTGCAAAGGATGTTGGCATCATACTACGGAAGAGAGTACGCACTGAATCGTCATCGGTACCTCCGGTATAGAAAATTGCAAAGTTTTGAGTTTTACCATCAATCAACGAACCTGTTTTAGTAAAGGTATCAGGAAAATATACCCTTTCAAGAGTAGGTATGTTATGCAACGCAACATTCCCCATACTCTCCAAGCCCTGTGGAAATCTGACTACTTCAAGCGCTTTACATTCTGCAAAAAGACTTGTATCAAGTGTGGTAACACAGGACTGTGAGCAATCAACCACCTTAAGACTTGGGTGCTGCTTGAAAAATTCTTTTACGATAAATTCCAAGCTTGTTGGAAGCTTTATATACTCTAAGCTGGTCCAACTTTTAATGTTGGCATAGTCATTTAGTCCTAACACGCCCTCAGGCACCTCAATACAAACAATAGATGTCATATCGTATTCTTTTTCTGTTGCCTCGTTTAATGCTTCAAAATCCACCGAGAAGCGACACATTGATTTGTTTCCGGGAAATATTGTTATGTACTTTGTTAAGTAAGTAGCATAATTGCCATCCGCATCTTTCAATAAAACTCTTGATGAATTTTCGTCCTGAAGTGTGGCTTCTAAGGATGTGATATCGATTTCAGATGAGACATCAATTAAATCTGTAAATTCAGGAATTTTCGACGCCGCACTTACGGAAATTGCAAACACGAAAGTAAACAACGCAACCATTGTAAACAATAAAATAATTTTCTTTTTCATTGTGTTATCTCCTTATTTTTGTTTTTATAATCATCATCTGCAAAAGTGCAGAATTTTTTAATCAAATCTATTTCCTTTGGGTCGTACGGTCTATAACTTGGTCTATACAGATCGTGGAACCATTTTGTCAGGTCTATATCTGCATTTTTGTCACTGTAATACCAATCCCAAAGTGAATTGTGTGCTTCATAGGTTTGATATTTTCCCGCCACAAAGCCCCAATTATAACAGCCTATATTTTCAAGATAGAACAGGGGAAAATTTTCAAAAACCGTATTTCCCGTACATCTTGCAAGCCATTCAGTGTTAATTAAAGGTCTATCAAACTGCTTTAAATACTTAATAACCCTTATATGCTCCTCGTATCTGCCATAGTTGTGATACGTAATAATATCGGAATTTTCAATTGCAAATGCATCCTCCAGCATATCGAATTCATAATTTTTATTGCAGCACCACGCTGCGGCGGTTATCGGTTGCGACGGATCTACGCTCCTTACAACCTCAAACATTCTTTTAAGAATTGGCAATGTAATTCCGCTTCTTTGACTATTGCCCGGCTCATTAAATACATCCCACATTAAAATGCGCTCATCGTCCTTATAAAGTGTAACGATTTCCTTAACCATTTTAAAATAGTCATTGGCACTTTCTTCATTGTCAAAATAGAAGTGAGGCGCGGGCTCGTTGTGCCTTCCGTGCTGCGAATGCTTCTTTCCACCGTGATAACCAATATCGTAGCTTTGCTCACCGATATACGGCATTTTCCAAAGTTCTGTTTTTGGTGGCATGCAATCGTTTGCTAAAACAACCATCGCACTAATTCCATACTTATCTAAAAGAGAAATATAGCGTTCAAATCTTTCAAGGAATGTATCGTGCTCTTCCTTCCAAACCACGTACTCTATTATTATACGCACAGAATTAAAGCCCAACTCCTGCATTACCTTTAATTCTTCTTCGGTGGTTTTTAATGTTTGTTCAAAATGTAAGGATTGCCATTGATCAATCCTGTTGACACAATCGGCACTCATATAGTTGCATCCCCTAATCCAAGGGTGCGCATTGTACCAAGTCCAAGCCTTTTCCTTGCTCCATTTTCCAGTCATTATTTATATCCTTCGCGAATATGTACTAATGTTATCATTTTTATTGTAACACATAAAGCATTGACATTCAACTCAAAATATGGTAGAATATAGTCAAAAAGTAATGTTTAGAGGCACATTTATGATTATTTATCAATCCGAAAACATTGGAAAAAGCTATGACTATAAAAGCAACAGTCATACAAACTGGGTTGTCCCACCACACATTCACGAATATTGTGAAATTGCCTTCACCAAACAGGGCGAAACCTGTGTTTACATTGACAAGGAGAGGTATATTGTACCGAAAAATCACTTGATTTTCATAGGACCTAATCAAATTCACGAATACAGCGACGAAACATATTCGTTTATGAGATGTGCCGTGTTTTCAAGCGATTTTGTGCCTATTTTTCATACGACAATGGAAGAAAAGAAATTCAAAAATCCTGTATTTGATTTTTCTAATCACATTTGGGTTTTGGATGAGTTAGAGAAAGTAGATCATTCAAAACCTATAAAAATATGCGGGCTACTAAACATAATTGCTGACATTTTGTTGGAAAACGGAGTTGTTGTTTTTAATAGCAAAAACAGTCCAAGGCATAATAGCTTTCAACAAATTATCAACTTTATATCAAGCAATTTCAAAAAAGATATACAGCTTTCAGATGTCGCAAGAGAATTATGCTACCATGAAAAACATCTTTCGTCTGCACTTCACTCTCTTACGGGTATGAATTTCAGAACATTTTTAGCTCTGTATCGAATTGATTATTCCAAGAAGCTATTGACAAGTAACTCAAGTAGTCACCTGACCATTTCTGAAATAGCTATGGAAAGCGGTTTTTCATCTATTAACACCTTTAACAGAATGTTTTTAAAAATAACAGGAGTAACTCCATCTCAATATAAGTACAACAAACAAGTATCAAATTAATCGCCAAAAATACTTACTTAAAATTAACTACATAAATGAAGTGAGCCTCATTTAGTTCACTTCACATTTCAAACGGCTTTGAAATATTAGTTAATTAGTAAACATAACTTTCATATGATAAACCAAACACCTTATGGCTCCGAATGCTGGGAAACGAGGATGAAAACAATTGATAATTGTTTTCGCCGAAGTTTTCTCAACAAAGCAAGGGGTTTTACAAACAATTTTGAATTGCGAGGGAAAACGACTATGCGCTGCAAAACCTTGTAGGGGATGGCGCCCTCGACATCCCGTTTACTCAGAATGGTCTCTTTTGGGCTCCGAATGCTGGGGAATGAAGCTTAAAACGATT
>JAZNTQ010000006.1:0-7004 GCA_045591865.1 Clostridia bacterium | reverse complement strand
GTTGTTGCCGCTTCAAGCACTAAAAATCCGATTAGCAGTACTGTCCATAAAATTACCATATTAACCACCTTCCTGATTGAGATATTTGTCAAACACATCCAAAGTTCCTTCGGGGGTGTCTATAAAATAAGGTCTTGAAAGATTTTCCCCGTCATAGTCTGTTGCATGCCACCAGATGCCAACCTTGATTTTATCATATTTGGGAAGAGAGATGAACATATCCTCAATCCATTTAATCTTGTCACCGCCGATAGCCGAACAGGAGAATTCGGTTATCATAATGGGTTTTTCGTTAAGACGAAGCGCCTTTTCATAAATAGGTGAATAAACCTCGTCAAAGCTTCTCCACGTTTCTCCCTCGTAATATGTTCCCGTGTTGTAGCCTGTAATTCCATATATATCAACATATTTATCACCGGGATAATAAAGAACCTGATCATTCCACTTATAATTCGGGAAACTGATTTCGTTGGGATTCCATACCCACAGAGTGTTTTCACAACCTACTTCATTAAATTTCTTGTGAAGATATCTGTAGACTTCGGTGTATATTTTCGGGTCGCGTGATGTGTGATAAGAACTGTAATTACACCAGTCGCCGTTCATTTCGTTAAAAGGTCTGAAAAGGACGGTAACATCAGGATATTTTGAAATAAGGGATGCGTACTGTGTTATGAAGTAGTCGTATTTACCCTCTAAAACCTCGTACATTATATTGGCAGAATTTCCGTTTCGCGAGAGGGGAGACTGCAAAGTCAGCTCAATAGCCCTGCCGCTTTCCTGTGCGTAAATGAAATTACGCTCTATTTTTTCAAGGTATTCCTTGACGCGCATAGCGTAATGCTCAGGAGTGCTCGTGCTTATATCTGCAAGCTCTGTATAAACGAGAAACGCGCAAAACTTGTAGTTAAGCTGCTTTTCGATTTCCTCCATTCGGGCAAAACCACCAAATTTATCGGGAGGAAACATACCCATTTTGAAGGATGCCTCGCTGCTGAAGAGATTACGGTAGGTTTCTCTGGCGGATGAATTTAGCCTTGAAAGATTTTGCCCTTTGTAGCCTTTGTTATAAGCGTTAGCGTAGGGAACAGAGGGATCAAAAGTAACCAGCGAATCTACAATATGCATATACCCTCCGCATAGGTCAAAAGGAGTATTTGAATTAAAGAAGAAGGTGTAAACGCGAGCGCCTTTACACACGTCAACGCAGGCGTAATAGTTTCGGTCATCTTTAACCATTGCAAGCTTTCTGCGAGACCACTCAATTATCTGATAATCGACATCGCCCTTTGAGAAAGACTCTTTTTTTATGAGTTTGTGATCAGCAGTGTTATCTAAAAATCTGTTGGAATAATTAAGATATGAGAGCCTTTCACTGGCTGTATCAAAGGTTTCTTTGAATATCTTGAGGGTTATTGTATCGTCGGAGAAGATTGTGCATATATCTGAAACCGACATATCTGCTTTCATTGAAGAGGGAAGAATTACCGAGTAACCATCAAGCAGACTTGTGAACTTTTGCTTGCCGTCTGAAAGAAATTCAGTAAAACCCATTTCATTTTCATTTTTCATAGCATTATCGCTTGCCGAGGGAATGTTTTCATTGTCAATAAGCGCGTCATACGCCATCCAGATAGGAGGGGTAAGTACTCTTGTGTCATCGGAAGTCGACGCATACGCAAATGAAGAGCATCCTATTGCAAGCATAGCACCCAGTGCTATAAGTTTTTTCGTTAAGTAGTTCATTGGTGATTTTCCTTTTTTAATATTGGAATAATTATAGCATTAAATCCTGAAAAAATCTATAGAAAAATTCAGGAAGTTGCCTTTTTCAAGAATGTTAAAAACTTCTCAAAAGTTATACTGTGAGTATTAAAAACAACCTTGATTCCCATGTCGCTTGCTCTTTCAAGAAGCTTTTCCTTTGCCATTTTGCTTCTTGCGAGGAATGTGCACACAAGCACCTTTTTTGAGTAGGAACCGCCAAGTGCCCTCGCAACCGAATCAAGTTCATAAAGTGCTTCCTTTCTGACTTCACCATTTTTGCAGGAAATGAAGACGGGAAGCGAATTTGAAACCGCCATAACATCGATTTCATTTTGAGTTTCATAGTATTTACTGCTGATATCCCACTCTATATGAACTCCTACTTTTATGTCGGAAAGGAAATTAAGCGAGGATGCGGCAACGGCAGTATAATATTCCAGGACGTTGCCTGATTTTTTAAGACACAGAGAAACAATGGGAGATTTAACCTTATAGGTAATAGTTTTTTTGTCCTCGTCTTCTTTTTTCAGCAGTCCATTTTGAATAAACTTTTCCAAAACCGATAAAATATCAAATCGAGAGCGGGAAGAAGCCTCGTTAAAGTCAGATTTAATAATAACAAGCCTTTTTTCGTCATACGATAAATATTCAGAAATTTTATTGCAAAAAGTACTATATGCTTCACAGTCTGTACCATTTATTTCGAAGATAGTTCTCAAGGTTTCCACATCATTGTCGGTAAACGAATCCACGCTGTCGTGAGAAAGTATCTGGCCGCCCTGAAGCGTAATAAGGTCGCGGATAGAAACGGGAGAATTCCTGAAAGAAAGCTCCTTTGCTTCACCGTGTACGAAAGTGCATTTTTTTGTTTCTACATCAACCCTAATTACAGGGACAGAAAACCTTTCAGATATAACTCCCACATTTGTGAGGATTACATCCTCTCCGCCCGTAGCATCAAAGACAACGTCGCGGTTATTTTGCACAATTTGAGTAAGTCTGTTTTTTATGGACTGCTCATTATCACGCTCAACATAGAAAAAGTCTATCGGAAAATTAAGCTTTAACTGAAAGTAAAACCTTTTGAGATTTTCTACTTTTTCCTCCGTCATAACCTCTTTTGTTCCAACATAAATAAGCTTTTTTATATTGAGGTTGAGGGGGGTTATAATATTTTCATATTGTTTAGCATCAAAAATTTCAACGAGAGTACACATAATTACACCATTGCCTAAATTCATAGTTTGTTAAAACACAATATATAGAATTTCTCAAACTTATTATACTGCAAAATATTGAAAATGTCAAATCAGGACGCTTTTTGTAACTGAAAATAAAACAGGTCAAAAAACTTGCCTAAAAGAGCATAAAAATATTGCAATCGAGCATAGAAAAGTATATAATAAAATAAGGTATGTATAATTTCCTGAAAGGAGGCGGAAAAGTTATGAAAAATCAGATTGAAGCTTGTGAAAAAGAACTTATAGAAAAACTTAAAAGTTTCGGCATAGATGAAAAAAGCATTGTTGCCACCCTTACTACTGACATTAGCCGCCCCTGCAGTTACGGAAGGACAACCCTCTGTGCGCTGAAGGATTCATTATGCATATTGGGTGAAGACGGAAGCTTTAGCCTCAAAAAATATGATGATATAACGGATGTATATACAGATACATATGTTTCTTCAGGCTCACTTATTATAAAAGAGGGAGATAGCCTTGTTTCGGTTGCCAATTTTACCCTTACTGTTTCTGCACAAGTTGAATGGTTTGTAAATATTCTCCGCAGACTTCTTTTGGGAGAAGAACTTAATACAGAGGAAACTTTAGTAAAACAAAACTCTGATTTTCAATATATAAACAACGGCAGAAAAAAACTCTTTTTAAGAGTCCTTTCGTATGTGCCAAGATATAAAAAGCACCTTATTGCAATTATGGCAATAATTGTACTGACAACACTTATAAACCTTCTTCCGCCATATTTATCGGGAAGTATCTTGTATGATGAGGTTCTTAATCCCGACGGAAAATATGCAGGCGCAATCTTACCGCTTGTAGCAGTTTTGGTGTCAATATCGGCAATAACTGTGCTTCTGGGAATTCTTCTTGGAAGAATAGGTGCCGAAATGTCAGGCGCTATTATTTACGATATCAAGACAGAAGTTTTTTCCGCTATGCAGAAGCTGGGAATGAGCTTTTTCTCATCAAAGCGTACGGGAAACCTCTTAAACAGAATTAACAGCGATGCACTTGATATTCAGTATTTTTTAAATGATGGACTCCCAAACTTTATAATAAATGCAGGCACAATCTGTGCAATAGGTTTGTTTCTTTTTATTGTAAACCCAATCCTCTCTGTTGCGGTACTTATACCTGTGCCTCTTATTGCGATAATTATTAAAAAGTCAACCAGAAAATTCAAAAAAATCAAATGGCATTCATGGCGTCGTTCCTCAACTATGAATTCTGTTATAAACGATACCCTTATGGGTGTACGCGTTGTAAAGGCTTTCGGTAAGGAAAATTCCGAAATAGAAAGATTTAACGAAAGCAGCAGACTTCTTGCGGAAAACAGGGTGCGTGAGGGCGTTGCCGCGGCAAAGGTTTTCCCAATGCTCAGTTTTATTATGTCTTTAGGCGGTCTTATAGTATGGGGGCTTGGCGGTGGACAGGTTATAAGCGGAAAGCTTACCTTTGGTGAGCTTATGACATTTGTTGGATACCTTTCTCTTTTGTATTCCCCAGTTAATTTTATGGTAAAGACCTTTGACTGGTGGACTAACTGTATGAACAGCGCCCAGCGTATTTTCGAGGTCATTGACCGAAAGACTGACGTTCCCGAAAAAGAAAATGCGGCAAAGTTCAAGGTAGAAGGAAATATAGAACTTAATAAAGTAAGCTTCTCATATGAACCAAACCGCACTGTGCTTAAAAATGTTTCGTTCTCCGTTAATAAAGGTGAGATGGTAGGTCTTGTCGGACATAGCGGTGCGGGAAAAAGCACAATTACAAATCTTATCACCCGTCTTTACGATGTGAATGACGGAGAGGTCCTGATAGACGGGGTAAATGTTAAGAACATAAGCTTTGCGTGTCTTCGGGGGAGCATAGGTATGGTGCTTCAGGATACATTTCTTTTCGAGGGAACTATCGCCGAGAATATTGCCTATGGAAAGCCTGACGCATCATCTGAAGAGATTATTGAGGCAGCAAAAAAGGCATATGCTCACAATTTCATAGTTTCTCTTCCTGACGGATACGATACCTTTATAGGAAAAGGCGGAGCAGATTTATCGGGTAGTGAGAAGCAGCGTATTAGCATAGCCCGTGCAATACTTATGAATCCTCCGATCCTTATTTTTGACGAGGCTACCTCATCGCTTGACACAAAGACAGAGCAGGAAATACAAAAGGCGATGGAGGTTTTGATGAAGGGAAGAACTACCATAGCGATAGCACACAGATTTTCAACACTTAAAAATGCTGACAGGCTGATAGTGGTTGAAAAGGGTGAAATCGTTGAAGAGGGTACACACGAAGAACTCTTTGCTAAAAAAGACGGAGTTTATTCGAAAATGGCACATCTTCAGCTTAATGCGATTAAAATGGAATCCTCTTCTTGAAAGGAAGATAAAAATGGAAGAAAAAATAAGCTTTATAAATGCAAATGACCTTGAATTCTACACTTCTGACGGCTCCCTTTTGTTTCTTCGTTATAAGGATGAGGAGATGGGAAGAGTCTCAATTATAAGAATGTTTCCCTTTAAGTATGAGGAAGAGTACATTGTTATACGTCAGGAGAACTATTCAAGAAATGATAAGGAAAATGAAATAGGAATACTTAGCTCACTTAAGGAGCTTCCCGAAAATCAGGCAAACCTTGTACGGGAAGAGCTTAAGAAGAGATATTTTATTCCCGATATCATTTCCGTAAGCGATGTGAAAGAGGAGTTTGGAAGCGCGATGTGGAAAACGACGACCTCTGCAGGTGAGCGCGATTTTACTATGACGGATTTGGGTACAAATATAAGAAATCTTGGTAATAACAAAATTATGCTTACAGATGTTTACGGGAATCGTTATTACATCCCCGACATAACAAAGGCGGATGATAAAACGCAAAAAGTTCTTGAAATCTGGATATAAGCGTTTTCTGCGTGATTAAGGAGGGTTTTCTATGAGCCATCAGGCGGCGATAACTAAATATAGCAATCTTATCGCAAGTGCTCTTGATGGAAAGGAAATCCTGATTGCGTCAGATTTTGACCTTTCATTTGATGGAAAGTATCAGCAAGGTGTCTTTGCGGTGAGCGAGGACAAAATCTGCGTAGCAACCGATGAAAAAGTAATCCTTGTTGAAAACCTTTCAGGTATTGAGAAGGTCTGTTGCGGGGAATATACGGGCGGCGGAATTCTGGAAGCGTATTTTGCTGACGGAAGAAGACAGCTTGTCCGCTTCACTATGCGCTACATTGAACAGTTCAGTGCAATTGCCGAAATAATTAACGAGCTTATATCGGGAAGTGCCCCTTTAATAAATGAAAAAACTTTTCCAAAGGAAAAGGTATGCCCCAAATGCGGCAGACCTTTTATGAGAAACACAACCGTCTGCAGATTTTGCACCAATAAATTCGGCATAATAAAAAGACTGTGGAAGCTCTCTAAAAGCTGCAGACCTCTTTATGCTATCCTTTTTGTATTGTTCTGGATAACAAGCGCCGCAACGGTTGCTACTCCCGAGCTTTCAAAAAGACTTATAAATGATGTGTTAAATGCCCAGAACGCATCTGTGAAAACGCTTTTAATAATAGTTTCCCTGATGCTTCTTTGCGGAGTTATTACATGGATTGTGTCAGCTTCTCGCGATATCATATCATCAAAGGCAAGCAATACTCTTGTAATGGAACTTCGTAACCACATATATGAAAAGCTTCAGAAAATGCCGCTTTCATATATCGAGGAGAAAAAGACGGGCGACCTGATGCAGAGAATAAATAATGATACCCAGCGTATTCAGACCTTTATTCAGGATATTGCCATCATGGCGGTTAATGAAGTGTGCCTCTTTATCACAGTTGCAATCATAACCTTTACCCTGGATACAAAAATGGCGCTGATGATTTTCATCCCCATGCCCTTTGCGGCATTTCTGGTGGACAGAATACGCCACAGTATAAGAAGACGCTATATGAAGCAGTGGCGTAAGATGGACCGCCTCACAAATCGCCTTACAGAAGT
>JAZNTQ010000005.1:0-12497 GCA_045591865.1 Clostridia bacterium | reverse complement strand
CTTATAACTAATCATTTTCATCACCGAATTAATTTTATCATACTTAAAGTATTGACAATACTCAATAAATTAAGTATAATTAATTAGATAATAGCAAGCATTGTGCAGATAAGCGATACCCATATACGGCATAGCAAAAATCCAAGGAGAAAAAAATGACCACATCATTAGTTTTGACAACAATTATAATAATATTACTTATAGTTATATTAATGCTTTTAACAATAATATACTCTCTTAACAAAAAAAATAAATATGTTGATGAAGCAAATATGTGGCATAAACTTGCTGTTACAGATGATTTAACTGGTATTTATAACAGAAATGCATACAACTTATATGTTGAAGAAAACAAAGCAAATACAAAAAAAGAATCCAGGTGGATAATTCTTTTTGATGTTGACGATTTTAAAATAATTAACGATACAAAAGGTCATTTGGCAGGAGACCTTGTGCTTAAAAATGTAGCTAAATTGCTTTTAGAAATTTTTTCTTCATGTCAATATAGAGTCTTTCGCATAGGCGGGGATGAATTTTTGGTTTTGGCAGAAAATGTTTCTGAAGATGAAATAATTGAGCATTTGACTTTGGTAAAAAGGCGTTTTGAGATGAATGGTGGTATAAATTTATCAAAAGGATATTCATTGATTAAAGATACTCCAGAAAAAGCTTTTAGATATGCAGATGAGATGCTTTATGCGGATAAATTATCTAAAAAAAGGCGAAACTGCTCCGCAGAGAACATCTAAATTTTCAAATGGTAGATTTATCAAAAGTGGCATCTAAATCGTTCGGTTCGTCCACAAAACAAAAGAGAGTACCAAAGGTACTCTCTTTTGTTTTTTGCTTTTACTTGATATCCGCACCAACTCCAAATGGTTAACAGCCGCGTATTATGCCAACTGGGCGTAGCGAAGTTGGTAGTCTGAGAAGTGCTCGCTTCCTGCGGAAGATGAAGAGCACTTCTCAGAAACGCAGTAGCCACAGTTTGCAGGTGGCGATTTATTCGCCTCGCACAAACTGTGATGCTACAAGGTGTCGACTGAACACGGTTGCAGTCTAAACAAAAGTAACGGAGTCTATATTATTTCGTTGGTTCTACAACTAATGCAACAAAAACTGCCCCGTCCCCAAACTGTTATTTTTACTTATTAAATAATTCTTCCATAGAAACATTTAGTATTTTAGCAATAACAAATATTTCCTTATCTGTTGCGCTTCGGAGTTGTCCTTCGAGTTTAGAATAACTTGTTGGGTTCATATCACAGCCCATAAGTTGTATTTGCGCAATAAAATCTTTTTGCTTTATACCTTTAGCCTTTCGTATTTGCTCAATGTTTTTACCTACTGAATTTTTGTCTCCGTATGCTTGTTGTCTGATTTTCATAATAACATAATTCCTTTTTAGAATATTTGTTATTAGTATATTTCAAAAAACGCTTGACATAATTCTGTTTTGGAATTATAATCAACTAAATTCCAAAACAGAATTAAAAGGAGATAAAATGAAAATAAAAGTTGAATTATTAAAAGGTTATATACATGATTTTATTAATAGTCATATAGAAGATTTTGAGATTGATGAAGAAAAGATTGCCGATACAACTGCTATAAGGATGCTGGCTGAAATACAAAAGGTAATTAAGAACGAGTCTTATTCTGATTTCGAGGCTATAGAGGAGATTGTATGTGTATTTGAAAAATATAATATTGATTTCGGTTTTCGTCATGACTTTTAGGGTACTACCTAAATCGTTCTGCTTTTTCTTACCTTTTTACAAATTCCTCGCCATTTATCAGAAAATCAATAGAAACATTAAAATAATTTGAGAGCTTATTGAGCATATCAAGGCTTGGCTCTCGTTTGCCATTTTCGTAGTGGGAAAGGGCTTCGCGCGATATATTAAGGTCCATCGCGACCTTAAGCTGATTCAGATTCCGTTCTTTCCTTATCATTTTTAACCCTTTCATTAAACCACCTCTTGACTTTATTGTAACAATTTGTTACAATAATTATGTTACAGTATGTAACAAAAGAACATGAACATAGAAAGGATGCAGATTATGAAAAGAGTAATAGCATTGGTTTTGGTATGTGTGTTGGCGCTGGTGTGTAATTGTGTAAATATCTTTGCAGAGGATATGCCAGAATATATATCAGAGCTTACAAAGTACAACATCATTAAAGGCGACCCCGATGGAAATATGCGTCTTGCGGACAACCTGACACGGGCAGAAGCAGTTACATTGATAGTAAGAATGTACGGATTCAGCCCTGAAACAAGCATAGCGGCTCCTGCCAATGAATTTTCCGATATGGAGGGGCATTGGGCGTGTAATGCAGCTATGATTGCTAAAGGACTTCGAGTAATCGAAGAAAATAATGAGATTTTTGCACCCGATGAAAATATAAAATCAGAAGAATTTATAAAAATGATAATTTCTCTATTAGGGTATAAAGAGGTAGCCGAGCAAAAGGGCGGAAATCCGATGGGATATTTAATGATGGCATCACAGTTGGGAATTACAAAAGGAGTGTCAATGGCAACAGGACGCTACATAACCCGTGACGATGCGTCAAAACTACTCTTTAACAGCTTTGATATCCCTCTTATGGTACAGACCGTTTACGGAGAAGAAAACGAATACGCAATTATGGATGGAAAAGATGGTCGTGAGTATCGATCTTTAAGAACCCTGTTTGAAACAGAATAAATCACAAAAGAGAGTACTAAAAAGTACTCTCTTTTATTAATAAGGACGTAGAATTATTTGCTGAATGATGGCGCAGTGACATTGTTAACGGCAAACACATTAGGACCGGGGTCCGACATTGAAAAATACATCTTTGCTGCCTTTGTTGTGCCAAAATCCCTGTTTGAGCCACTATTTTGTACTTTGTTAAACGCGTCGCGGAACATCTGATTATGAGCTTCCTCACGATTGAGAAGAAAGTCGATAGTTTCCTTTACCTTCTTATCATCTATCTGACGATACAAGTATTCATAAACTACCTTTGCACGCTGTTCGGATGCTATATTGCTCAAAAGGTCAGCACACAAATCTCCTGTTACAGTAACATAGTCAGCGGTCCATGAGTAGCCTGAAGCATTTATAAGACCTGGGTTTAACCCCAAAATTACGTGTGACTGAACCTCACCTGCCTGTACTTTCGTTGCGTCCACGTCATGACCGTTGAGCAGATTAATGGTTTGTGCAACCATTTCCATATGACCAAGCTCCTCTGCCGCTATATCGAGGAATAAATCTTTGATTTCAGGGTCTTTAATACGGAAGCTCTGAGACATATATTGCATAGCCGCCTTAAGTTCCCCATTTCCGCCGCCGAGCTGCTCCTGAAGGAGTACGGCATATTGCGGATTGGGTCTTTCTACTTCTACGGGGTGAAAAAGCATTTTTTCGTGTTTGAACATTTTCTTTACCTCCAATTATAGTTTCGATTATTTTTAACAATTCTAGAAGTATTATTCATCGGTAGTGACGAAAAGTATCAACTATCCGCTGCAAAAACCGTAATTGTCTGCCGCCGACGAATGAAGTTGAAACTCTTTGTTGGTAGTTGTGCAACAGCATCATCCTGAAATGCAATTAAAAACGGACACTATTAAGTGATGTGATATATGTCTCCGTTTTTTGTATAAATTTGATTTATTTTTATATATATCTTAACCGAAAACGTAATATAATTAAGAAAAAAACAAAGGAGGAGCGTATGAAAAAGACAGTTGAAATATTCAGAGATGCTATAATATCAGCAGGTATTCTATTCGTGTGCTTCGTATTATGCTATGCCATAAATAATATCTTTGAGCGTAATGCCCTGATACCGTCGGTCTTCGTTTTAGGTGTATTTTTAGTATCTGTTACTACACACGGATACCTTTACGGAACTATGGCTGCTATTGTCAGCGTGCTTGCAGTTAATTTTGCATTTACAGTTCCTTTCTACGCTTTTGACTTTACAATTCCCGACAACATAATATCCTCAATAATTCTTTTTGTCGTTGCAATCATTACCTGTACCTCACGGCAAAGATTAAAAGTCAGGAATCAATCAACGCAGAGAGTGAAAAGGAAAGAATGAAAGCTAATCTTTTAAGAGCAGTTTCACATGATTTGAGAACGCCTCTCACGACGATTTACAGCTCCAGCTCTGCATTACTTGATAATTATGATGAATTTTCGGACGAACAATGCAAACAGATAATAAAAGGCATCAGCGAGGATTCTTTGTGGCTCAGTCGTATGGTGGAAAATCTGCTTTCCATTACAAAGCTTGACAGTGAAAATCTGAATATCATTAAAATAAATACTGCCATTGATGAACTTGTTGATTCGGCACTTATTAAATTTGCGAAAAGATACCCCGACCAGAAGGTTGATGTAACTTTGCCCGATGATTTTGTGTTCATTCCGATGGACCCTCTCCTTGTAGAGCAGGTTATAATCAACATTCTGGAAAATGCAGTTCAGCACGCCAAAGGGATGACGAAATTGTCGCTCAAAGTGTTTACTATATCCGATAAGGCGATTTTTCAAATAAAGGATAACGGTTGTGGAATAGCAGAAGACAGGATAAAGCACATATTCAAGGGGTTTTATTCAGAGGAAATAAATGCTTCTGACAACAAAAAACATAATGCCGGAATTGGGCTTTCCGTGTGTAAATCCATAATTAAAGCGCACGGAGGGGATATAAAGGCAGAAAATTTAAAATCCGGAGGATGTGTATTCAGATTCACATTGAACACGGAGGGCAGTGAATATGATCAGCAATAAATATAAAATCCTCGTGATAGAAGACGATTACAACATAAATAATCTGCTGAAAGCGCTCCTTGAAACGAGCGGATATCAGGTTATAACTGCAAAAAATTGCAAAAGCGGACAGACTCAATTCATATCACACAGGCCGGATTTAGTGATTCTTGATTTAGGGCTCCCCGATTTCGACGGGAGGACTTTCCTCAAAGAAATAAGGAAAGAATCACTTACCCCTGTAATAGTAGTTTCCGCGAGAAGCGAGGAAAAAGACAAGGTGGAAGTTTTGGACAATGGTGCAAACGACTATGTTACCAAGCCTTTCAGCTCGGCAGAGCTTGTTGCAAGAGTTCGTTCCGCGCTTCGCAATTCACGTCACAGCGCAGATGCGGGTAGGCTTCCCGGCGGCAAATTCGAGTCAGATGGACTGGTAATTGATTATGATGCGAGGCGCGTGTTCATTGATGAAGCAGAAATATATCTCACCCAGACGGAGTACAATATAGTTGCGCTCTTATCCGAGCACTCGGGAAGGGTTATGACCTATGCGGCGATTATAAAAGCAATCTGGGGATATAACGATATGAACAGTACAAAAAAGCTTCAGGTAAATATGGCGAATATCCGCAAAAAATTTGGGGCTAAACCGGGAGAAAAGAATTATATAGTAAATTAGTTGGGCGTCGGATATAGAATGTGCGAACGCAATGGCTAAATAAGAAGCAGTTAAACGTAAAAAAATTTTACTCTTAACTGCTTCTTTGCCATTTTCGTGATATATTTTATAATGACATAGTAAAGAATATGCTAAAAAGGAGTGTATATATGTTAAATTCACAGGAAATTATGCAATTAGTACAGAGCTTAATCTGGCTATTGGCAGGCATAGGTGTTTTCATTGTCGGAATGAATTTTATGAGCGATGCTCTTGAAAAAAGTGCCGGAATGGGAATGAAGCGTTTGCTTGAAAGAATAAGCAACAATAAGTTTTCAGGAGTTGGTATCGGCGCCGGTGTGACTGCCATTATTCAAAGCTCATCTGCAACATCGGTAATGGTTATCGGTCTTGTTAATGCAGGAGTAATGACTCTTATGCAGGCAACACCTATTATTATGGGTGCAAATATCGGAACAACAATCACAGGGGTTCTTGTTGCTCTTAAAAATGATTATTTTAATATGTTAATGTACACCCTCGCTTTTGCAGGAGTAATGATGGGATTTGTACAAAGGGAAAAAGTAAAAATTGCCGGCAGCCTTTGCTGCGGATTAGGCTTAATCTTTGTTGGTCTTAATATTATGAGCAGCGAGCAGGCTTTTGGAAATCGTCTTGTTGAGAATATGTTCACAGAGATTTTCAAAATGATTGATTTCCCCCTTCTTCTGATATTAGTAGGCGTGATTTTTACTGCTCTTATACAGAGTTCTTCAGCTTCTACCGGTGTTGTTATCACAATGGTTGGTACGGGAGTTCTTCCTCTTGATCTTGCACTATTCATTATTCTCGGTGCAAATATCGGTACTTGCGTAACTGCGCTTCTTGCTTCAGTTGGTGCAAATGCCAACTCAAAAAGAGTTGCTCTTATCCACTTTACATTCAACGTAATCGGAACGGCGGCATTTACAGCAATCATCTGGATTTTCAGAGAGCCGATGGTAAACTTACTCGTATCCGTATTCCCCGGGAAGGACCCGATGTCTCTCCAGATGAGAGTTTCGCTTTTCCACGTTATCTTCAACGTAACTACTACTTGCTTGCTTCTTCCGTTCGTAAAGCAGCTCGTTGATTATTCCTGCAGAGTCATTAAGGATAAGAAAGATGCTGAAGATTCATTAACTCTCAAATATGTTGATAGCAGACTTGTGTTGACACCTTCTATTGCGCTCATGCAGGTTAAGAAAGAAATTGGTTATATGATTTCTTTGGTAGAAGAAAATACGCGCCTTTGTTTCACGGCAATGGATACGGGTTCTGAAGAACATGGCGAAAGAATTGTTGAAAATGAAAAGGTAATTGACTTCACCAACAGTGCTTTAACTGAATTTTTGATTAAGTTATCTGCTGAAATTGAAGGAAGCGACGAAAAGATTATCGGTTCATATTTCCATGTTTTAAACGACCTTGAGCGTATTGGTGACCACGCCGAGAATTTCCACGAGATTGGTATTGGAATGAAGAGCAAAAACATCTCATTTTCAAATCAGGCCACGGAAGGGATTGCAAATATGCGCGAAACTGTTATGAAAATGTTTGCAATTTCAATAGAGACATTTGAGACCTTGCACATGGATAAATTATCTGAACTTACAAAGCTTGAAGAGCGTGTGGACGATATGAAGAAGGAACTTATTGCCAGCCACTTTGAAAGACTTGCCGAAGGCAGTTGCAGTGTTGAATTAAGTCCTTATTATTCGTCAGTTGTAGCAGGGCTTGAGCGTGTTGCCGACCATCTTGTAAATATTGGCTACAGTATTGTAAATCCCATCGGCTCGCAGAAAAAAGAAAATTGAAAGTGATTTGTTCCAGGAATAAAACAGAGAGTACCTTTTAAAAGGTACTCTCTCTTGTCTTTAATTCTGGATTACTACTTCTGCTTCAATAATATTTTCAGTTCCTTTAAGTTGTTTGTAGAAATTAGCAAATGTAGTTTCATGATAAGGAATCACCCAAATTCCTACAATACCGAAGGTGATTGTTGTCAAAATAAACCAACCTAAGAATGAAAGCTCAAGAATAAAATATTCCATTTTGTGACCTTTCATCATTTCCTTTGACTTACTAATTGCTTCTAGGGCGCTCATACCCTTGTTTTCTGCCAGAATGTAAGGCGCCATAGAATAGGAAAAACCTTTAATAATGCCTGGAATAATAAAGAGTAAGCTCCAAAGAATAACAAACAGGCTCGCCAAAAACTGCACCTTGAATGCACTCCATAAATCATAATAGCCCTCAAATAAATCCTTTATATGTAATTCCTGACTATTGGCAACCTTAAGATAAACGATAATTGAACCCAGAGTTAACGGAGCAGTTATTAAGGCTGTAGCTGCGATGCCTCCTACAAAAGGTACAAATGAGAGGAAAACTGTACCAAAATAGGAAAAAACTGCCATAACAAGATTTATTATAAACAGAATTCCAATTTTACCCTTGATTTGTTCCCTTGATAATTCTTTGATATAACCTCTGTCCATGTTTTGCCTCCCTAAAAAATGAATTTAGGCTTATATAAGCCTAAATTCATTATATCATTGAAATAAAATTGAAGTCAACAATAAATGCCAAAGTTTTACAAAACCATTCAAAAATCTATTTAGCACAGTTTGGAGCACAGTTTGCACAGTTTGGGGACTGCACAGTCTGGGGACGGGGCACTTTTTGTGCAACGCCCCCTCTTCTTTTGGAACCGAAATATTGCTTTATTTTCCCTGATAACACTGGATTTTAGTGCAAAACTATAATATAATCACCATATAGACCAAAAGGGAAAGGACTAATTAAAATGCTCAAGAAAATTTTAGCTGAAAGAGACTACCTTCCTATACTTAAAATGAACGACGGTAGCGAAGTTACCTCTGAAAACTGGGAAGAGAGAAGGAAAGAACTTCGTGAGCTTCTTGAAAAATATTCCTATGGACACACTCCCGACGTAGAGGTGAAAGTTACAGGCGAACTCATAGAAGAAGGATTATATCACTGCGCAGGAAAATGCATCGAGGAAAATATATAGCTTACATACGAAACCAAGTACGGCAAAGGAACATTCCCCATACAGATATTCACTCCCAAGGAGCTTGAAAAGCCCCCAGTATTTCTTCATATTGCATTTGGTCTTGCTCCGCACAGATATATCCCCGTTGAAGAGATTATTGACGGAGGCTACGCACTTGTTGTAGTAAATTACACTGATATGGTGAACGACGCTCACTTTGGTGATTTCAGCGGTGGCATTGCCGAGCATTTTGGAACTACTATAGAACGCTCCGATGAAGAATGGGGCAAAATTGGTATATGGGCATGGGCAGCACAGCGTGTAATGGACTATGCACAGAAGCAGGAAAATCTTGACTTAAACTTTAGTATCGTCTGCGGACATTCACGCCTCGGCAAAACTGCACTTTTTACAGCAGCGACTGATGAGCGCTTCAAATTTGCGTATTCAAATGACTCAGGCTGCAGCGGTGCTGCAATATCAAGGGGAAAAGAAGGCGAGCAGGTAGAAAGAATCTGTAACGTTTACGGCTATTGGTTCTGCGAAAATTATATAGCTCATTCAAAGAATGTTGAAACTATGCCCTTTGACCAGCACTACCTTTTAGCGACAATCGCACCGCGCTATTTATACATAGCAAGTGCAAGTGAGGACCAGTGGGCAGACCCTGTATCGGAAATGCTTTGCGGAGTAGCAGTCAGCGAAATATATGAAAGCTACGGAAAGCGAGGCCTTGTGTGCGAGGACCGACTCCCACAAATTGGCGATATGTATCACGAAGGCACTGTCGGCTACCATTTAAGAGCAGGAACGCATTACTTGAGCCGCGAAGACTGGCAGAAAGTAATGAAGTTTGTAAAATCTAAAATGAACTAAATAAAAAAGGCTCGTAGAACGAGCCTTTTTTGTGTTGAAAAAGAAATCAAGAAGTGATATTATTAGATTATGAATCATTTGTTTGTTGTCCGATAAGATTTATCGAAATTTAATGAGGGTGTGTAAAAATGAAGAAAACAATAATTTCTATTTTGATAATGCTCCAATGCCTACCTATAACGGAAGAAAAATTATGAATTTTACCACCTGGCTTGCAATAATAGTACCGATAGAAGCTTGGGAGAGCAAAAATCATCAGGAAATACATATAGAGCAGCCCCATATGGTGTGCCTTCGTGAAATAAAGGCTGCATTTGTGCTTTCCACCACACTGGGAGAATTTGAGCTAATAACTAATAATAAGCTTTTTCAGGGAGGAATACTGAAATGATAAAAAAATCAAGGATACTGGCAATGCTTTTAATCACTGTACTGATTCTCTCGGGATGTCAGGCAGAAAGGACTTCTGAAAATGAAGAAATCCCGAAAGAACCAATTAAAAAAGAAGAGGTAGTAGACCCTGAAAAACTTGAGATTGATGCGTTTTTCGATAAATATGTATATACCAAAGAGCGCCCGATTGCAATTATGGTAGATAATGATAACGAGCAGGCGAGACCCCACGCAGGTCTTGATGAAGCGTACCTCATTTATGAAATGATAATTGAGGGCGGCGCCGCAAGATTTATGGCGCTTTATAAGGGCGACACCACCGAGAAAATCGGCCCCGTCCGTTCTTCAAGACATTATTTCCTGGATTATGTGATGGAAAACGACGCCATATATACTCACTTTGGGTGGAGTCCCAAGGCGATGACGGACATCTCCGCATTCAAGATAAATAAAATCAATGGTGTTTTAGGAAGCGACGAGAGTATTTTCTGGCGCGAAAAGAAGTATAAGGGCGATTGGCACAGTGCTTATACGAGTATCGAAAAGATAAATGATATGGCAGATAAAAAGAAGTATAAAAGGGAAACTGCGCACCAGAATTCGCTCGGGTACTCTGATGAGTATCTCAATATGGAAACGAAAACTGTCGCAAATAATGTAAACCTTAACTATTCCTATAAGTATAAGACGGGATATATCTATAACACTGAAACAAAGCTTTATGAAAAAACAATCAATGGAAAGCCTCACTCTATGCAAAATGGAAACGTGCTTAAGGTAAAAAATATTATAATTCAGCTTATCGGCGATACTTCCCTTGGCGATGGAACGGACAGACGAAATATAAACACCACCGGCAGCGGAAAGGGATACTACATAACTGATGGCTACTGCAAGAGTATCACTTGGTCAAAATCCTCGAGAAGTGCCAACACCATCTATAAGGACGAGGATGGAAACACCCTCTTAATAAACCCGGGCAAAACAATTATAAATATAATAAGCCCCAATGCAGCAATAACCATGGAATAAACATAAGGAGTGTTCATTTGAGCACTCCTTATGTTTATTTGCTTCGTGCTTTGCACAATTTAATTAAATAATAGGACGAAGAGAAAGCAGTGCAGAATACACTATTTTCCCAATCCCTTTGTTAACCGAGCATTACATCGAGTAGCATCATCACTGCAAACCCGAGTATAATACCCATCGTCGAAAAGTAGGGTGCCTTCTCCTGATTTTTCTGGCACTCGGGAATAAGCTCATGAACAGCTACCAGAATCATTGCGCCTGCCGCAAACGACAGAGCATAAGGCAAAATTGTTTCAACATAAACCACAAGCCACGCACCGATTACACCTGCAATCGGCTCAACCATCCCCGAAGCCTGACCGAGGAAGAAGCTTTTTCTTCTTGAATATCCCTCGCGCCTTAACGGGAGAGAAACCGCCGCGCCTTCGGGGAAATTCTGCAGGCCTATTCCCACGGCAACGGTAATTGCACCCATAAGCGCTTCAGGGGTAAAGGAACCGTTTCCAAGAGCGCCGAAAGCGACACCGACAGCAAGCCCCTCGGGAATATTGTGAAGAGTAATCGAAAGAATCAGCATTATGATTCTGTTTAGTCTTTCATTCGATTTACCTTGTGTACTGTCTGCCTTATCCCTTGCAAAGCAAACTGTTTTATCTGAAACCCACATAAAAAGAGCGCCGAGTAAAAATCCCGTTGTCGCTACGAAATATGCAGGGAGTTTTGACACAATCTGTGCGCGCTCTATTGCAGGGGCAAGAAGCGACCAGAAGCTCGCGGCTATCATAACACCTGAAGCAAAGCCAAGCATAAGATTAAGATATTTTGCTTTAGGAGATTTAAAGAAAACGACCATTGCCGCTCCGAGCGCAGTCACAAACCATGTACCCAGTGTGGCAAGCAGCGCCATTAAGACAAATTCATCCATAATACACCTCCACTTTATATTATATTTTAAGCAGCGGAAACTGTGAAAATAGTATTAAAGTAATTGACGAAAAGAATAGAATATAGTATAATACTAGTTAAGAAATTATAGTGGAGGTATAATTATGTTTCATCCAAGATTTATTGTAGCAGAAAATCCACAGGAGGCAGGCTCTCTTGCAGCTGATATTTTTGAGAACCTTATAAATACAAAGCCTGCGTGCGTGTTAGGCCTTGCTACAGGCTCATCACCGCTTCCTATTTATGCAGAGCTTATAAAGCGTGAAAAGGAAGGCAAGATTGATTTTTCCCGTGTTCGTTCAGTAAATCTTGACGAATACAAGGGCCTTGCTCCTGACCACGAGCAGAGCTACCGCTTCTTTATGCAGGAAAATCTTTTCAACCATATTTCAATTAAGCCTGAAAACACCACTGTTCCCGACGGTCTTGCAACAGACGTTGATGCTATGTGCAAGGCTTACGAGGAAAGAATTGAGGAGTGGGGCGGAATAGATTTGCAGCTTCTCGGCATCGGTCACGACGGACATATTGCATTCAACGAGCCTGAAGACCATTTCCCCAAAATGACTCACGAGGTAAAGCTTACTGAAATGACAATCGAGGCAAACAAGCGCTTCTTCAGCTCTGCTGACGAAGTACCCAAGTCTGCATTCACAATGGGTATCGGCACAATTATGAACGCTAGAAAGATTGTTATGATAGTTACAGGTGCAGGCAAAAAGGAAATTCTCAAAAAATCCTTCTGGGGCAATGTAG
>JAZNTQ010000004.1:0-3805 GCA_045591865.1 Clostridia bacterium | reverse complement strand
AAAATGAAATTATATAATACATTAACCCGTTCAAAAGAGGAATTTAGGCCGCTCACCGCAGGCGAAGTAAAGATGTACTCCTGCGGCCCCACAGTTTACAACTATTTCCATCTTGGAAATGCACGCCCCTTTATTGTGTTTGACTGCTTGCGACAGTTCCTTGCATACAGAGGATACGACGTGAAGTTCGTGCAGAACTTTACAGATGTTGACGATAAGCTTATAAATAAGGCTCGCGAGGAGGGTACAACAGTTCCCGAAATTGCGGAGAAATATATCAAAGAATACTTTGTGGATGCAAAAGCACTCGGCATTAAGGAAGCGACAGTTCATCCCAGAGCTACAGAAAACATTGATGCAATCATAGAAACTGTAAAAACCCTTATAGAAAAAGGCCACGCGTATGAGGTTGAGGGAGATGTTTACTTCTCCGTAGAAAGCTACAAGGATTACGGAAAGCTCAGCCATCAGCCGCTTGAAGACCTTGAGAGCGGTGTTCGTAAGGAGCTTGATGATAAGAAGCGTCATCCTATGGACTTTGCTCTCTGGAAGAAGAGAAAGACTGACGACGAAATCGGCTGGGAAAGTCCCTGGGGGATTGGAAGACCCGGTTGGCATATAGAATGTACCGCTATGGTAAATCGCTACCTCGGTCACACAATTGATATCCACAGCGGCGGATTTGACCTTATTTTCCCACATCACGAAAACGAAATCGCACAGAGCGTGTGTGCAAATGGTACTCCCTTTGCAAACTACTGGCTTCACAACGGTTTCATCAATGTAAATAACGAAAAAATGAGTAAGTCGCTCGGTAATTTCTTTACCGTTCGTGACATCGCAGAAAAATATGATTACGAGGTTATCAGATTCTTTATGCTTTCTGCTCATTACAGAAGCCCCATCAATTTCTGCGATGAGCTTATGGATGCCGCAAAGAACGGACTTGAGAGAATTTATAACTGTGTAGATAACCTTGATTTCCTTATGAATACTGCACCCGAGGGAGAAGTAAAGAGCGAAATCAAGGAGGCTATGGAAAGCTACAAAAATAAGTTTATAACAGCTATGGAAGACGACCTTAACACAGCCGATGCAATTTCAGCAATCTTCGAGGCAGTTCGTTTTGCAAACTCAATGCAATCACCTAACCTTGCAGAGCTTGAAGCGGCAAAGGGAACTATTATCGAGCTTGGCAATGTTTTGGGTCTTCTTAAAAACACCCAGAAAGCATCACTCGATGAAGAAGTTGAAAAGCTTATCGCCGAGAGAACTCAGGCACGCAAGGATAAGAACTGGGCACTTGCCGATAAAATCCGTGATGACCTTAAGGCACGCGGCATAGTTCTTGAAGATACACCTGACGGGGTTAAGTGGAAGATAGAGAAATAAAAGGAGCAGTTATATGCTATTTACACAGGATAATATAAATCCTAAAGAATATAGCCCACTAGCGCTTGCATATATCGGAGACAGTGTGTACGACCTTTTTATAAGGACGAGAGTCATTGAAAAAGGAAATAGGCACGTTACCGATATGCACCGAGAAGCGGTAAGCTTTGTAAAGGCTCATTCGCAGGCAGTAAGTGCATATGCGCTTGAAGAGGAGCTTACGGAGGACGAGCTTCGCGTACTTAAATGGGGGCGCAATGCAAAAAGCACACCACCCAAAAACGCAGATGTTACCGACTACCGTATGGCGACTGGCTTTGAAACACTCGTGGGTTATCTTTACATAAGCGGGCAGGATGAGCGCCTTTGCTACCTTCTTCAGAAGGCATACGAAGCTTTGCTTAAATAAAATTTACATAGGAGAGAGTCATAATGAAAAACACTACAGAAATTCATGCATACAAAGCAAGAAAACACGCTATCACTGGCATTTTTAATGCTGCATCGGGTCATCCGGGCGGAAGCTTATCGATAGCTGATATTCTTGCAGTGCTCTATTTTGAAAAAATGAACATCGATCCCCAAAACCCAAAAATGGCAGACCGCGACAGATTTGTTCTTTCAAAAGGTCACTGTGCTCCTGCTCTTTACGGAATTCTGGCGGAGCGCGGATTTTTCCCTGCAGAGCAGTGCGGAACACTCCGTAAGATTGACAGCATTATGCAGGGTCATCCCGATATGAAAAACATCCCCGGCGTAGATATGTCAACAGGCTCTCTCGGACAGGGTATATCAGCCGCTTGCGGTATGGCACTTTCAGCAAAGCTTGACAAAAAGGATTTCAAGGTTTACACAATTTTAGGTGACGGTGAAATAGAGGAAGGTCAGGTTTGGGAAGCGGCAATGTTTGCGGCACATTATAAGCTTGATAATTTGATTGCATTTGTAGATAATAACGGACTTCAGATTGACGGCGATATTGCGGAGGTTATGAGCTCATATCCTATTGACAAAAAGTTTGAAGCATTTAATTGGAACGTAATCACAATTGATGCCCACGACTACGACCAGATTCGCGCCGCTATTGACAAGGCTCTTATTCCTAACGGAAAGCCCACCGTAATTATTGCAAAAAGCATCAAGGGTAAGGGCGTTTCTTATATGGAAAATCAGGCTTCTTGGCACGGTAACGCGCCCAAAGCTGAACAGTACGAGCAGGCGATAAAAGAACTCGACGCGAAAATTGCCGAGCTTGAACAGGAATAAGAAAGGAATGATAGAAATGGCAATAGGAGAAAAAATAGCAACCCGTGAAAGCTACGGTATGACACTGGCACAGCTTGGGGAAAAGTATGATATAGTTGTTATGGATGCAGACCTTTCTAAATCCACAAAGACGGATACCTTCAAAAAGAAATTCCCCGAAAGATTTATAAATACAGGTATTGCAGAGGGCAATATGATCAATGTTGCGGCAGGAATTGCATCAACAGGGAAAATTGTATTTGCAAGCTCTTTTGCAATGTTTGCAGCAGGTCGCGCATTTGAACAGATAAGAAATGGTGTGGCATATCCTCATCTTAATGTGAAAATCGGTGCAACACATGCAGGTATTTCAGTAGGTGAAGACGGTGCAACTCATCAGTGCCTTGAGGATATTGGCATTATGCGTACTATTCCCGGTATGGTTATCATAAACCCTGCAGACCACTATGAAGCTATGGCGGCGGTAGAGGCGGCTGCCCGATACGATGGCCCCGTATACCTTCGTTTTGGCAGACTTGCAGTTCCCCAGATATTTGACGAAAACAACTACAAGTTTGAACTCGGAAAGGGCGTTGTCCTTGAAGAAGGTAAGGATGCAACAATCATTGCGACAGGTCTTATGGTTCCTTATGCACTTGAGGCTCGTGAGCTTCTTAAAAAAGACGGTATCGATGCAGAAGTAATAAACATACATACAATTAAGCCCATTGACCGTGAGCTTATCGAAAAGACCGCAAGAAAGACAGGTGCAATCGTTACTGCAGAAGAACATAATGTAAACGGTGGTCTTGGCAGCGCAGTAGCAGAAGTTCTTTGCGAAACATATCCCGTTCCCATGATGCGCGTAGGTACACAGGACGTATTCGGTAAGAGCGGAAAGCCTGCCCAGCTTTTTGAAGAATATGGTCTTACTGCGGAAAATATCGCAGAAAACGTTAAAAAAGCAATCAGCCTTAAAAAATAAGAGGATTAAAACTAATGAATGAACTTTTAAGTAAGTTAAATAAAGAGCAGAGAGAGGCCGTTGAATGTATCAACGGTCCTCTTCTGGTATTGGCAGGTGCAGGCAGCGGTAAGACGCGTGTGCTCACAACCCGAATCGCCTATATGATAGGAGAAAAGGGGATAGCCCCCTGGAATATCCTTG
>JAZNTQ010000003.1:0-39988 GCA_045591865.1 Clostridia bacterium | reverse complement strand
TCCAAAGGGACGCTATACAAAAAGTGCCCACTCTGCCCGAGGCGTGCCCCTTTTGTCCTTCGGACATTTTCCCCGTTGTCGGGGAAATCCCGCTTCCTGCGGCGTGCCCCTTTTGTCTGCTTACCGCAGACATTTTCCCCGATAGCGGGGAAATCAACCCCAAGCTGTGCAATAATAAAAGCAGGTCGTGTGACCTGCTTTCTTTAAGCTTTTTATAAATGTTTGTTGGAAAATGGTTTTTGTGTGATTAGTCTTCTTCGATATCAATAATTTTTGAAGCTTTTACTCCTAATACTTTAGCAATTGTGAAAAGTGATTTTATGGATGGACAGTAAGGAAGATTAGGACTTTCAAGCTGGCTAATATATGAAAGAGTAAGCCCTGACTGGTCAGCAAGCTCCTGCTGTGTCATTCCGGCTTTTCTTCTGTAGTAGCCAATTTTTATACCAATATCCAATAAAATTCCTTTATATTCGTTTTCATTCAACATAATATTCAATCCCATCGAGTATTTATTAGTTGATACTATTATAAACTATTGACAATCAAAAATAAATTTGATAAAATCGAGTATAAACTCGATAGAAATGAGTTGCGTAGAGGAGGAGTGGGATGTTTTTTGTGTTATTACTTGTAACAGTCGCTTATTTTGTTATAATTGCCAAATTGAGAAGTGAACATACCTCAATTCTGAGGGAGAATAATATGGAAGCTTGTAGAAATCCTATTATGAAAGTCATATCGCTAATATTTGAGGTCTTGAATAAAATTTCTTTGACTTTGCTGGCGGGTTTAATGGCTTATACCATAACGAGGATTGCGGCATCGTATTTTGACAATAGGAACGCAGAATTTCTAATCTGGATTGCACTTATACACCTCGTACCCACAACATTTTTTTGTGGATTGTTGGAAATAGCCACATTGAAAGAAAGCCTTAAGAGAAAAAAAAAGAACACTTGCAATTGTAAGTGTTCTTTTTTAATCTATTCCAAAAAAGTTTTTTGCGTTTTGGGTTGTGGTTTCGATTACTTCTTCTACGGAGAGTCCTTTTATCTCCGCGATTTTTTCGGCTACATAGTGGATATAGAGAGAGCTGTTACGCTCGCCACGGTGCGGAGTGGGGGAAAGGTAGGGGCTGTCCGTTTCGATAACGAGGTGCTCCATCGGGATATAGCGTACCGCCTCGACTGTGCGGACATTATTCTTGAATGTCACAGTACCGCCGATTGCGATAGTAAGCCCCATATCAAGGACAATTTTCGCGGTTTCCTTACTTTCGCTGAAGCAGTGCATCAGCGCGCCGCCGCCCTTATACTCGCTTTTTAATATGTCGAGCACATCACGGCAGGCATCTCTGCAATGAATCACAAAGGGGAGATGAAGCTCGCTACTAAGCACAATCTGCCTTGCAAAAGCCTCTTTCTGTACCTCGCGGTCAGTATATTTATGGAAATAATCAAGACCTATTTCACCGATTGCCTTAACACAGGGGTGTTTTGCAAGCATCTTGATTGCGTCAAGACTGCGGTCATTCATATCAGATGTGTGATTGGGGTGAATACCTGCAGTTGCGTAGAGAAAGTCATATCTTTCGGCAAGTGCGATGCATCTTCTTGTCGTTTCAACGTCGCAGCCTGCGTTTATGATATAGCCGACCCCGTTTTCCTTCATTTTTGAAAGGATTTCGTCGCGGTCTGGGTCAAATTTTTTATCGTAATAGTGTGCATGTGTATCGAAAAGCATCAGCAAACTTCACTTCCGAGCTGCATATCCTCTGACGGAGAAACGATTGAAAGTTGATTATCGTTTGACGCACAGAGAATCATACCGTAGCTGTCCTCTCCGCAAAGCTTTACAGGTTTAAGGTTTGCGACAACGACTACCTTTTTGCCGATAAGGTCAGCGGGTTCATAGTACTGTGCGATTCCGCTTACAACCTGTCTCTTTTCGTAGCCGAGGTCAAGCTGAAGCTTAAGAAGCTTCTTCGCCTTTTTAATTTTTTCACATTCTACAACCTGTGCCACGCGAAGCTCTGCCTTGAAGAAGTCGTCAATTGTGATTTCTTCCTTGCCCTCGGGCTTTTCTATCTCGGGAGCGCTGTTTTTTGCAGCTTCCTCTTCGATTGCACGAAGCTCTGCTTCAACATCAATTCGGGGGAATAGAACCTCGCCCTTTTTAACGGTGAAGCTATCCTGTGCGCCCCATGTGGATGCGCCTGCCCAACCCTTTGCTTCTGCGCCAATCTGCTCAAGAATTGCGGGGGTGGTACGTGTCATAACGGGGGCGATAAGCTCTGCTGCGATGCGGATTGCTTCGCAAAGGTTATACATAACTGTCTCAAGACGGTCTTTCTTCGCCTCATCCTTGGCAAGTGCCCAGGGAGTAGTTTCGTCGATATATTTATTTGTGCGGCTGATGAGCTTCCAGATTTCAGCAAGAGCATTTGAGAACTGGAATGCGTCCATAAGCTCTTCAACCTTTTTAGGAGTTTCCTTGGCAAGTGCGATAAGCTCTTCGTCAAAGCTATCGGACACACCTTTATTTGTAACCGTGCCGCCAAAGTATTTTTCTACCATGCTTACAGTACGGCTTACGAGATTACCAAGGTCATTTGCAAGGTCTGAATTTATGCGGTTGATAAGTGCCTCGTTATTGAACACACCGTCTGCACCAAAGGGCATTTCGCGCATCAAGAAATAACGGATTGCGTCAACACCATACTTCTCAACGAGCTTCACGGGGTCAACAACATTCCCCTTTGATTTACTCATCTTGCCACCGTCAAGAAGGAGCCAGCCGTGACCATAAACCTGCTTGGGGAGAGGAAGGTCAAGCGCCATAAGCATAGCGGGCCAGATGATAGAATGGAAGCGCACGATTTCTTTACCCACAAGATGAACGTCTGCAGGCCAGTATTTTTTGAAATCTGCGTCGTCATCAGAGAATGCACCGAGTGCATTGATGTAGTTTGAAAGTGCGTCAAGCCACACGTAAACCACGTGCTTGGGGTCAAATTCTACGGGGATACCCCAGTCAAAACTCGTTCTAGAAACGCAGAGGTCCTCAAGTCCGGGGATGAGGAAGTTATTAAGCATTTCGTTCTGACGGATGGACGGCTGAAGGAAGTCGGGATTGTTCTTGATAAGGTCGATAAGTCTGTCCTGATACTTGGAAAGACGGAAGAAATAGCTTTCCTCCTTGGTCTTTTCAACTGCTCTTCCGCAGTCGGGACATTTTCCGTCAACGAGCTGATGCTCTGTCCAGAAGGATTCACAGGGGGTACAGTACCAGCCCTCGTACTCGCTCTTATAGATATCGCCTTTTTCATAGAGAGTGTTAAAAATCTTCTGCACTGCCTTAACGTGCATTTCGTCAGTAGTACGGATAAACTTATCGTTAGAAATATCCATAAGAGTCCACAAATCCTTGATGCCTGCTACGATGTTGTCAACATACTCCTGTGGAGAAACGCCCCTCTCCTCGGCGATGCGCTGAATTTTCTGACCGTGCTCGTCTGTTCCTGTGAGGAACATTACGTCATAGCCCTGCGCTCTCTTATAGCGCGCAATAGTATCAGCGGCAACTGTGCAGTAGGAATGACCAATATGCAGCTTGTCGCTGGGATAGTATATTGGGGTGGTAATGTAGAATTTCTGTTTTTCCATTGTGTATACCTTCTTTCTTGTTTGGGGACAGGTCCATTTTTTGTGTACCTTCAGATTACAAAAGTTTCTCACTGCGGTTCGGTCACGGCTCGGCTCTGACAGTCCACAGGACTGTCATTCACTTCCTCGCCGCCGCTTCGCTACCCCGTCCCTGCACACAACTCTCATTAAATATATTTGTTTCTGATTTTATCAAGCGTTTCACTAAAATCCTGCGGAAGCGGAGCGGTGAAGGAGACTGCTTCATCTGTACGAGGATGAATAAAACCGATTTCGCCCGCGTGGAGAAGCTGACCTGTAAGTGCAAACTCCTCTTTTTTAAGCCCGTAGGTTTTGTCACCCAAAATGGGATGACCGATTGATTTTGTGTGAACGCGTATCTGGTGAGTACGCCCCGTCTCGAGCTTGCAGCGGATAAGGGTGTACTTCCCGAAACGCTCCAAAACCATTATATGTGTAACTGCGTCGCGCCCGTCTTTTCGTGCGATTGCCATTTTCTTGCGGTCTTTTGTATCGCGCGCAATCGGGGCATCAACAGTTAAATTATCTTCTTTAATATTTCCGTGAACTATGGCGTAATATGTACGCGAAAGGCTGCGGTCTGCGAGCTGGTCGGTTAAGGACTGATGCGCCTTATCGTTTTTAGCAACAACGAGCAGCCCCGTAGTGTCCTTATCAATTCTGTGTACAATTCCCGGGCGCAAAACTCCGTTAATCCCCGAAAGATTATCACCGCAATGGTGCATAAGGGCATTGACGAGGGTAGAGTCCTCATTGCCTGCGGCAGGGTGCACAACCATTCCGCGCTCTTTATTTATGACGAGCACATCGCTGTCCTCATAGACGATATCAAGCGGAATATCCTGAGCTTCTACGTCAAGCTTCTTTGCCTCGGGGACGGTCAGCGTAATCTCGTCACCCTCTTTAAGCTTAAAGGAAGCACGTACCGCCTTGCCGTTCACAAGCACCTCTCCGCTTTCAAAAAGCTTTTTTAAGAAGCTTCGTGAAAGGTCGGGCATATTTTGGGCTAAATAGACGTCACAGCGCGCAGCGGAGCACGCTGTCACTTTTACAGTATTACTCATTTACTTTCTTCCTTTTTTGCAGACATATCTAAAAAAGCGTACAGGATATAAAGCCCTGCACCGATACAAACAAAGCAGTCTGCAATATTAAAAACGGGAAAATCAATAAATTCAAGCATTATGAAATCGCGCACAAATCCAAGCCACGCGCGGTCAATAAAGTTACCCACAGCGCCGCCTGCGATAAAGGAGAGTGCCCATTTTTCAAGACGCGATGTGGGACGCATTTTAAGAACATAGTATATCGCAAGGAGCAGAACAACTATTGTGAGCACAATGAAAAACACTCTTGCACCCTGAAGTATCCCGAAAGCCGCCCCTTCGTTACGCACGTAGGTGAAGCTTAAAATATGAGGGATAATTTCCTTTACCTCGCCGAGCGAAAAATTTTTCACCGTGAAGATTTTTGTTATCTGGTCAAATGCGATTATTAAAATTGCAGATAAGATGTATATCATAGTATTAACTCCAGACGTTGAGAGTTACGAAAATCCGATCTTTCTTACTCGTGCCACCGATAGAAAGAGTGGCTTTTCCTTTGCCGCGGAGGGTGATAACGTCCCCGTCTTTAAGGTGCATATCGTTTTTCGTAGCCTCAATTCCGTTCACAGACACAAGTCCGCCTGAAATAAGCTCGCTTGCCTTACTGCGCCCTTTTGAACTGAAAAGAGAGATTATTGCATCAAGGCGCATGGATGACACCGTGCCCTTTATCTCGCGGAAGGTCTTTTCGGGAAGCTCTATTTCGGATATTTCGCAAAGCTCCGTCCTCACGCCCTCGCGGCCTATTTTTATAAGGTTATTTGCAACATATGAGGCAATATCCTGTGACAAAAAAGCAAATGCCTCGTCCTCTTTTATTATAATGTCGCCGCATTTTTCCCTCTTTATACCAAGACCTAAGATACTTCCCAGAAAGTCGCGGTGGGAAAGAGCTTTTATGCGCGGCGAAGAAAACCTTACCGCGCAAATCGGAAATGCCTCTTCAAAATTTTCGGGAATAAAGGCAACCATTTTCCTCTCGGCATCATCAAATCCGCCAAAAAGGACAGGTTTTAACGGAAGAAACTGCTCACGCCTTAAAAGCTCCGAAAGGCTTCCCTCGGACAGAAAATCTCCGTAGATGGGAGAGTAGTATTTTTCGCAAGAGAGTGCCATATCAAATATGTGTGCAAACATAAGGCTATGGCGACTGTCAAGACCGTAAGTAAACTGGTCCTTGCTTATTCTTCCCATGGGAAGAAAGCTCCGTTTTCGATTTCATCGCGAACGTCTGCCATAATGTCAACATTATAGGGAGCAACGAGAAGAATACCCTTTGCAACCTTCTGTGTGCTTCCGCCGAGTGCGTAGGATGCACCGCTGATGATGTCGATAACTCTTCTTGAGATATCCTTATCAAGCTTTTCAAGGTTTAATACAACGGGCTTTTTGTTACGAAGGTGGTCAACGATTTCTTTTGTTTCATCAAAGCGCTCTATTGAAACTACAACAACCTTCATCTGTGTTGTAGCGGCAATTGATACAACCTTTGACTTCTTGGAAGATGTTTTAGAGTGCTGCTCAAAGGAAGGCTCCTCCTGCATAGGAGCAAAATCTACCTCCTCATCATCCTCGGGACCGAAAACAAGGTCATTGAATTTAGACATAAATGACATAATAAAATCCTCCTTGAATGTAAATGTATATAATAAAAAATTATCGCTTAAATATCGCGCTGCCCACACGAATGTGAGTTGCGCCTTCTTCAATGGCTATCTCAAAATCTTTTGACATACCCATTGAGAGAATCTGTGCACCGCAGTTTTCATATTCCTTAAAAAGCTCGTGTGCCTTTTTGAAGATGCTTCTTATTTCATCCTCGGGAGCACCAAGCGGTGCCATAGTCATAAAGCCCTTGAAATTAAGGTTTTTAAGGCTTTCTATCTCTTTAATTATATTAGGGATTTGCGCCAATGTCAAACCATATTTGGTTTCTTCGCCGGAAATATTAACCTCTAAAAGAATATCCTGCACGATGCCCTCTTTAGCCGCTCTTTCATCTATAGTCTCGGCAAGGTGAAGAGAGTCCACCGAATGAATAAGAGTTGCCTTTCCGACAGCGTACTTTACCTTGTTCGTTTGAAGATGGCCGATAAGGTGCCAGGTTGCACCCGTGACCTTGTCAAACTTATCACGAAGCTCCTGCGGACGGTTTTCGCCAAAGACGTTTTCGCCTAAAGAGACTGCCTCATTTATCACCTTGGCATCAATCGTTTTTGACACGCAGATGAGCGTGATGTCGTCCTTATTTCTGCCTGCTCTTATGGCGGCGTCTTCTATTCTTTTGTGAATATCTGAAAGGTTACTCTGTAAGCTCACTTTTTCTTAACACCTCGGGATTGACTAAAATATCGTCATAAATTTTAAGAGCAGAGTAGGGTACATCTTCGGCAGGCTTATAGGGGCTTCTTACGATGAAGAAGTCCTCTTCCTGCAAGATTATATCTACTGCGCGGAACGAAACTGATTCATTCTGGTTAATTACGTAGACGCCCGTCACATCATCGCGGATGCGGATTGCGGCGCTCGGCACGTAAAGACCGCTGTATTCCTCATAGCATATTTCAAAGCCGACGCGCCTTTTTTCAAAGATACCGCCCATATCCCTTGTGCATTTTATAACGATTGCCGCAGAGTCGACCTCGTCGGGATTTATTGCTTCAATGGTTGCCTTAAGCGGCGTGCCCTCGTCGACAGAAAGGGTGACAGATGAGCCTTTTGTAAGAAGCTCGGCATCTTCCTTGGGTATAGATGCTACAAGGTACCAGGCGTATGTGTCGACGATTTTACCGACGTAGTTTTGAGGCTTTTCGTAGGTTTTGAGAGTATTGGCGAATTTGCTGATTTTAGATGTGGTAATCGCGAAAAGCTCTTTTTCGGGAGCCTTTTGCTCAAGACCGTCAAGCGATGTGTAGAAATATCCTGAAGCGCTTGCCGCCACATTTTCACGGATTCCGCCAAGCTGTGCTTCGAGAGATGCTTTTTCCTCCTCAAGCTCAGAGAGCAGCTCCTGTGCTGCGCCTGCATTTTCAGAGGAATATTTTTTCTCCAGAAGAGTCTTAAGCTGATGAGCATTTTGCGCGGCAAGAGAGAGGCTTTGATTTCTTGCATTCTGGCGGATTTCTCTTGTGATATCGCGCAGAGCGGAGAAAATTCGTGCCTCGTCGGATGCGTAAATATCTGCAAAATCTCCCGATTTTTTCACATCCTCTATGCGTTTTGTGACGTCTTCAAGCTTTTTCACAAGAGTCTCGTTATAATTACCGCTTATGGTAACTCCGACACTGCTTCCGCTTGAAACACGTACCCCGTCCTTTACGGATGCCTCAAAAGCACCCTTTGAGGACTGCTCTATAATCGTCTCACGGCGAAGAATGTATCCGTCGCCGCTTACAGTCTTGCGAATATTTATCATCTTTGCAGTTTCAGTATCATAAGGCGCACTGCAATAGCTCACTGTACTTATGAAAGCGATAAATAAAGCTATAAATAAAACTATCTTAATATTTTTATTCAAAGAGTGCACCACCTTTCGTTTATCAGTCGTCTTGCCTCGGGCAAGAAGTTTTTGTAGGAGAGCCATATTACGTCCTTGTTGTTGCGAAGCCACGTAAGCTGTCTTTTAGCGTAGCGGCGTGTGTTTCGCTTTAAGAGAAGCACCATTTCATCATAGGTTGCAAGTCCCTTAAAATACCATACCACCTCGCGGTAGCCGATAGCCATAGCAGAAGTCGTGAGCCTTTTAAGGTCGGGGAGAATATGCGTTTTAACTTCTTCCAAAAGACCGTCCTCAAGCATTAAGAGGGTGCGCTTTTCAATGCGCTCATAAAGTACATCGCGCGGCATATCAATGGCGAGATAAAGATAGTCGTAAGGACTTTCTTCGGGGCGGCTTTCAAGGTCAATTTCGCTTCTTGTCATTCCCGTTGTGCGCTTCGTTTCAATAGCTCGGATAACTCTTTTTACGTCGTTGGGGTGAAGCTTTTCTGCCGCATCGGGGTCTTCTTCCTTGAGAATTTCAAAGAGTGCGTCGTTGCCATTTTCCTCGGCATAGCGCGAAAGCTCAAGCGAAAGCTCTTCGTCGCGCTTGGGTGCTGAAAAGCTGGTGGCATAGATAGTGTTATCTCTGTAAAGCCCCGTGCCGCCTGCTAAAATGGGAAGTTTATTGCGCGCGTGTATATCTTTAATTATCCCGTGCGCCATAGAGCAGTAACGCTCCACGCTGAAATCCTCCCAAGGCTCTGCAACATTGAGCATATGATGGGGGATTGCTCCCATTTCCTCTTTTGTAGGCTTGGCTGTTCCTATATCAAGATTTTTATAAATCTGCATACTGTCGCAGGAGACAACCTCGCCGCCAAATTCTTCGGCAAGCTCGATGGAAAGAGAGGTCTTTCCCGAAGCTGTCGCACCTGCAACAACTACAAGCGGTATTTTTTTAGTCATTATTATCCTAACCTGCCAAACATTTTTTCAATCTGGTACTTCGTAAGCTTCACTACAATCGGTCTTCCGTGGGGACAGGTTGTAATTCCCTCAAGCGCCATCGCCTGACTGTAGAGCTTTTCAAGCTCTGGGAGGGTGAGAGACTGATTTGCCTTTATCGCACTGCGGCAGGCGATTGTATATACTGCCTTATCAAGCATAGCCGATACGCTTCCTGCCTCGCCGCCTGAAATAACGCTTAAAACCTCTATAAAAAGTGCCTCGCCACTGTCAAAGGGGCAATCTGCAGGGAGCGAACGCAGTACAACACTGTTTGCCCCGAAATCCTCAAGCTCAAAGCCCATTGAGAGCAGAAGCTCTCTCTTTTCAAGCGCAGTCGCCTTTTCCTGCGGAGTGAGATTTACGCCAAGCGGCATTAAAAGAAGCTGCGTGTCTGACTTATACCCGTTTTTACGGATTTCTTCGTAGCGGATACGCTCGTGTGCAGCGTGCTGGTCCATAAGGAAAAACTCTCCGTCGCCCTCGGCTAAAATATATGTGCCGAATAGCTGACCGATAATCTTTGCGTCGCACACAGGGATGGGAATTTCTGCAGATGAGGCAGATTTTATTGCCGCTTTAAGCTCGTCCTCAAATGAGGAAGCAGTAATCTTTTCTTTTGGCTCTTCTTTTTTTGGGGGGACATTTTTTATGCCTTCAATTTCGCGGACAGGGAGCTTTCCCTCAAAAGAGGAAACCTCCTCGCGAATCTGATTAACTGTAAGAATTTTAGGAGCGCTTTTTTCCTCTGCGGGAGGAGTGTATGGCTTAAAGGCGCTCTTTTTAATCTCCTCTTTGGGCTTTGCAAAAGAAATCTGCTCGGCTTTTGGGGGAGTGATTGGCATTTTATAAGAATTCTTGCTCTGCGGAGCAAGTGCTTCGCGCGGTGAAGAAACTTTCGCAAGCGCATTTTTGATTGACCAGTATGTCGCTTCATAGACCTCCTGGTCAGAGGTGAATTTAACCTCGGTCTTACTCGGGTGCACATTTACATCAACAAGCGAAGGGTCAATTTCTACATTGAGCACACATACGGGGAAGCGTCCAATCATAAGCTCGTTTTTATAAGCTTCGCTAGCTGCGGCAAGAAGCGTCTTATTAACTACAAATCTTCCATTTATGAAGAAAACCTGCATAAGACGGTTGGGGCGTGAAAGATTGTTCTTGCCCGTAAGTCCGTGAACACGGACGCCGTTTTTTGTATAGTCAACCTCCGTCACGGAAGCGGCAATATCCTTTCCGTAGACGGCATGGACTGCGTTTTTAAGAGTGTTGTCTCCGGGGGAGAAAAGAGTGTCCTTTCCGCCTGAAATAAGGCGGATTGAGACATCGGGGTGGGAAAGCGCCTGCTTACTAACCACATCGGCAATCGCCGCCGCCTCCTGATAATCCTTTTTAAGAAACTTAAGACGGGCAGGAGTATTAAAAAAGAGGTCTTTTACCACGATAGTCGTGCCGTCGGGACAGCCTGCACTTTCAAAAACTGTTTCCTCGCCGCCTTCTACCTTGACGTGCGTGCCCTCCATTTCGGTGCGCTGCTTTGTGAAAAGCTCCGTGCGGCTCACTGCCGCAATCGAGCAAAGCGCTTCACCGCGAAAGCCGAGAGTCTTTATGCTTTCAAGGTCATTTTCAGTTTTTATCTTACTTGTGGCATGACGCAGGAAAGCCGACCTTGCGTCGCTCTTATCCATACCGCTGCCATTGTCGGCGACGCGCATATATGTAGTTCCACCGTCTTTTATTTCGATGGTAACAGTGGTTGCGCCTGCATCAATCGAGTTTTCAATAAGCTCTTTAATGACGCTTGCAGGACGCTCAACAACTTCTCCTGCCGCGATTTTTTCGGCAGTAAATTTGTCAAGAATATTTATCTTTCCCATAGGTCACACCTCTTTTCTGTGTGTCTTAAATGAACGCGCTATAGGGGACGGGGTGGCTTTTGTTAGCCGCAGGCGTCACAAAAATGACCCGTCCCCAAACATGAGATTCTTCGCTTGGCTCAGTTTACGCGCTCTGCACTACTTTCTCCCATTCTTGGTTGGTTTTATAATAACTTTTGTAGCTCGTAAAGTTTATTCATTGCCTCAATTGGCGTAAGTGTCGTAACATCAATATTTCGGAGAGCATTGGCAATTTTGGAATTATCTATATCCTCAAAGCCAAGCTGACCGCTCTGGCTTTCGCTTGCAATTTTGCTTCCTTTTTCGCTTGCCTTTTCCTCGCCCTCGACCATTTTAAGAACCTCTTTGGCTCTTTTGATTACGCTTTCGGGCACGCCTGCCAGCTTTGCAACCTCGATACCGAAGCTGTCGTCCGTTCCTCCACGGACAATTCTGCGAAGGAATGTAATATCATCGCCTCTTTTTTTGCAGGCGGTGTTGTAATTGACAACGCCATCGAGCGTATCCTCAAGAGCAGTAAGCTCGTGGTAATGAGTAGCAAAAAGCGTCTTTGCTCCGACCTTTTTAGCGATATGCTCCACGACTGCCCACGCGATTGAAAGTCCGTCAAAGGTACTTGTGCCGCGACCGATTTCGTCGAGAATACAAAGGCTTTTCTTTGTGGCATTTTTGAGAATATAGCTGACCTCGTTCATCTCGAGCATAAAGGTACTCTGCCCTGCGGCAAGATCGTCCGACGCGCCTATTCTTGTGAAAATCTTGTCGATTATGCCACATTCGCAGCTCTGCGCAGGGACAAATGAGCCAATCTGCGCCATAAGTGCAATTAAGGCACTCTGTCTCATATATGTTGATTTACCCGCCATATTGGGGCCTGTGATTACTGCCATACGATTATCCGTGCAGTCAAGCGTCGTATCATTGGGGACGAAAAGACTGTCTGAAAGCACCTTTTCTACAACAGGGTGTCTGCCCTCTTTTATGATAAGCCTGTCTGTAAGATTGACCTCGGGCTTTGTGTAGTTGTTTTTGATTGCCGCCTCGGCAAGCGAAGTGAGTGTGTCGGTAACTGCGATTGCGTGCGCAGTTTTTTCTATGCGTTCAAGATGCATACATATTCTCTGGCATATTTTCTGGAATTCCTCGTATTCCAGTGCCACAAGCTTTTCGCTTGCGCCGAGCACACTGCTTTCTATTTCCTTAAGCTCGGCTGTGATAAAGCGCTCTCCGTTTGTAAGAGTCTGCTTACGCATATAGTCATCTGGGACCTTTGAAAGCTGTGATGAGGAGACCTCGATAAAGTATCCGAACACTTTGTTGAATTTAACTTTGAGATTTTTTATACCCGTTCTTTCGCGCTCTCTTGCCTCAAGCTCGGTTATGAACGCACTTCCGCCGCGCGTAATATCGCGCAGACGGTCAATTTCCTCTAAAAATCCGTCGCGGATAATGTTGCCTTCGCGAAGTGACACGGGCGGCTCGGGGTTTATTGCACGGGTAAGAAGGTCGCAAAGGTCGTCAAGCGTGTCAAGAGATGCCGCCTGAACGCTTAAAATCGTGCTTCTCGCCTTGCAAAGTATCTTTGAAAGATAGGGAAGACGCGAGAAAGACGCGCAAAGCGAAGAAAGGTCACGCGCATTTGCACTGCCTGCGGAAACGCGGCTTGTAAGACGCTCAATATCGCCCACGCCTGAAAGCGCATCCGTAAGGTCCTCGCGCAGCGAAAGTGAGGAATAAAGCTCCTCAACGCCACAGAGACGGTTGTTTATAGATGCGGCATTTACAAGAGGACGCAAAATCCATTGCTTGAGCATTCTTGCGCCCATAGAGGTTTTCGTATGGTCAAGCACCCAGAGGAGTGAGCCTCTTTTTGACTTGTCGCGCATTGTTTCAATAAGCTCGAGATTTCTCACCGTTGCCGCGTCAAGGTCTAAAAATTCCTGCGAGGTGTAGATGTCAATCATATTGATATGCGCCATCTGTGCTTTTTGCGTTTCAGTTACATATGAGAGAAGAGCAGCGGTTGAAATTTTAAGGAGCTTGTCTCCTATATCGTGACTGTTTTTAAGCTGCGCGGAAAGAAGCTCGCGCGCGCCCTTTTCCGCTTCCTCGTATTCGTAGGTAAAGGTGAGCGCATCAGTGCGGCTTTTTATATACTCGGTTATCTTCTTGTTCTGATACGAATTTCCGCCAAGTGCAATTTCTACGGGTGAGAAGCGCGCAAGCTCATTTATAAGCTTGTCGCAGGAAATATCATCGTAAAGAGTTGTGCCCAGTAGTTCGCCTGTTGAAACATCGGCAAAGGTAACTGCGCAGTCGTTCCCGATGCGGCATACCGATGCCATATAATTTGTCCTGCGGGAATTAAGGAGCGCATCATCAAGAATTGTTCCGGGGGTTACTGTGCGGATAATATCGCGCTTTACAATACCCTTCACGCTCTTGGGGTCCTCCATCTGCTCACAGATGGCAACCTTGTGTCCCTTGGCAACGAGACGTGCAATATAGCTGTCTGCCGCGTGGAAAGGCACTCCGCACATAGGCGCGCGCTCGGAAAGGCCGCAGTCACGCCCGGTAAGAGTTATGTCAAGGTCGCGTGAGGCGATAACGGCGTCTTCAAAAAACATTTCGTAGAAATCACCGAGCCTGAACATAAGAATAGTATCGGGGCACCCTTTCTTTATTTCCATATATTGCTTCATCATAGGAGTAAGCTCTGCCAAGGTTTTCAGCTCCTTTATCGTTAGTGTCAGTAAGTTATCAGTGGCATCCGCCGCCGCAGCTTGAACAGCTTCCGCTGCAGCCGCCGGGCATCTGTCCTGTGATATGGAATGCGAGAATATTATTCATCTGGTCGATAACTGCCTGAAAGCTTCTCTGTGCATTAATGTAGGCGGTGATAAGGTCATTTGTAGTCATTTTGCCGTATGCTTCTTCAAGCTCCTCGCGGATCTCGGCAATTCTTTCCTCGGAAACATCGCCCTTCTGGATTTCCTGACCAAGACGGGTACGCACTTCGTTATATTCCTTAATAAGAGAAAGAGCTTCCTCGCTCTGCTCCTGTGCAAGCTCTGCCGCCTTATATTCTTTGTATTCCTTGCTCTCGAGGATTGCTTCCCCAAGCTCGCGTGCTTTTTCAAAAATTTCTGCCATTTTTTATTCCTCCAAAAATTTAATTTTCGTTTGTTTGTTCTCCGAAGAGAACCCAAGTTTGTGCTTTAGTTATTTTAACGTCGGTGAATGTGCCGATAAGACTCTTATCACCCTTAAAGTTAACGGTTTTATTTGCGTAGTTTCTGCCTGTGAGCATATCTTCGTCGGTCTTGCTCACACTCTCCACAAGCACTCTCTCAATTTTCCCCTCGTGGCGAAGATTAAGAGAATAGCTTATGTCATTTTGAACCTCTAAAAGCCTCTTAAAACGCTTGTCAATTTCTTCATCACTTGACACATTTTCCATTAAAGATGCCTTCGTTCCGACTCTGCTTGAGTAGATGAACGAGAAAATTGAATCATACCGCGCCTCGCGGAGAACATCAAGCGTGTCCTCAAAATCCTGCTCGGTTTCCGTGGGGAAGCCGACAATAATATCGGTCGTAAGCGCGATATCGGGCATAAGAGCGCGCGCTTTTTTCACTATGGAAAGATATTTTTCTCTGTCGTAACGGCGGTTCATATCAGAAAGAACCTTGTCGCTTCCCGACTGCAGCGGAAGATGAAGTGACTTGCAGATTTTTTCTTCGCTTGCCATAGTTTCAAGAAGTGTGTCCGAAATATCCTTCGGGTGAGAGGACATAAAGCGGATTCTTTCAATTCCGTCAATTTTGCAAACCTTCCTAAGAAGCTTTGCAAAAGCGTCCTCCTCGCCAAAATCCTTGCCGTATGAATTTACGTTCTGCCCAAGAAGCATTACCTCGCGCACGCCATTTTGCGCAAGTGAAGAAATTTCTTCCAAAATGTCTTCCTCGCGGCGGCTTCTCTCGCGCCCTCTCACATAGGGCACGATACAGTATGAGCAGAAGTTGTTGCAACCATACATAACCGACACAAATGCCTTCGCACCGCCGTCGTAATTAACGGGAAGCCCTTCGGCAATTACGCCCTCGCCCGAAATATCTATAAGTCTTTCGCGGTGCTCCATCACATTTCCCAGAAGCTCGGGGAAGCGCCAGAGCACGTGCGTGCCGAAAACGAGGTCCACGTGGCGGTATTTTGACTTAATGCGCTTTGCAATATGCTCCTGCTGTGCCATACATCCGCACACGCCTATAATAAGCGACGGCTTTTTCGCCTTAAGATGCTTGAGCGCACCTAAATTACCAAAGACGCGCGCGTGCGCATTTTCTCTTATGGCGCAGGTGTTAAATATTATGACATCTGCCTTTTCGCGCTCGTCGGTAAGGGTAAAGCCCATCTCAAGAAGCATACCCTCGATTCTCTGCGAATCGTTGACATTTTGCTGGCAGCCGAATGTCTCAACCAATGCAAAGAGTCCGTCTGCATTTATTGAATTTATTATTTCTTTCTGCCGAGTGATTTCCTCGGGAGAGATATATATGTTTTTTTCTGCCAACTGACATCTTCCAATCCAAGAAAAAAGTAAAGTGCACCCAAATTATATGAGTACACTTTATTATATAATATTTATATATAAAAGTCAATAAATTACAAGCGCTCTATAGCATCTTTTATGATGTCAAAATTGAGCTTTATGCTCTTGTGGCTCCAGAATTCATTGGGCGCGTGGATGGTAGATTTTTCATCGGGGAATATGATGCCGAAGGCAACACAGTTGGGGAAGGCTTTTGCATACGTTCCGCCGCCTATTGCAATCGGGGTAGCATCATTTCCCGTGTGCTTCTCGTAGATATCTGAAAGAGTAGTCACAAGATGACTGTCGCGCGGGACATAAAGGGGCTTTTCGTGAAGATTAAATTCTACGCAAAGTCCCTTTTCCTCCGCCGCTTTTCTAATATTTTCGATGATAGAATCACCGTCAGCGGTCAGGGGGTAGCGGATGTCGCACAAGAGGGAGCATTTTTCACTGTCTGCAACTATAACAGAGGGGCATATTGAAAGCTTTGACATTTCGTCCTCGATGTCGATACCAAGCGCCTCTGCACTGGCAAGAGAAATGAGCCTTGCAAATGTGCTCTCGGGATAACGCTCACAAATTTGGGGAGCAAGCTTCAAAATAGCGTTTTCGCCTTTTTCAGGAGTACTTGCGTGCGCCGATTTACCCTTGGCAGAAAGCTCTTTTCCGTCAAGAGTGGCGTGAGCCTCTTCAGGAACAATATTTACGATTTTTCCGCCCTCAAACTTAAAGTCGGGAGCTATATTTTTCTCGTCGCCATATATTCTTGCACGCAAAATACCCTTTTCGCCGAAAACCACGGGATATTCCGCATCAGGAGAAAATGAAATCGAGGGTGTTTCCTCGGTTTCTTTATAGCGCTTTATACACTTGTTGCCGCCCGATTCCTCGTCGCCGCCGATAATAAGGCGAACACGTTTTCCGAGCGCTTTTCCGCTGTCTGCTACCGCTTTCATCGCATAAAGAGCAAGCATGGCGGGTCCTTTGTCGTCCGCAACGCCGCGTCCGTAAACTCCGTCCTCGGTGACTGTGCAGGAAAGCGCGTCGTAGTCCCATCCGTCACCTGTTTCGACGGTGTCTGCATGAGCGATAATACCAACCATTTTTTCGCCCGCGCCTATTTCGATATAGCCACAGTAACCGTCAAGATTTTTGGTCTTGAAGCCCATACGCTTGCCGATTTGACAAAAAGCCTCAATGGCCTCGTTTATACCCTCTCCGAGTGGTGCTTTTTCTGTAACAGAGCCGCAATTTCCATTGATACTCTTAATTGAAATTACCTTCTTGAGGTCTTCCAAAAAACTATCGTAATTAAACATAGTATTCTCCTAACCGCAGTATGATATTTCAGGGGTTATTACTGCAAAATAATTTTCGTTCATTGAGGAGAGCGCCTCTCTCAAAAGAGCACACGCCTCTTCTTTTTTCGAGAATTTTTCAGGAGGCAGAATAAGGTCAAAAATAATGTTTGTGTGCGTGGGACCTGTCACTATGCGCAGGTCGTGAATATTTGCCTTGTCTGAAATTTTTCTGCATTCCTCTGATAAAAGTGCGTGGATCTCCTTTAAGACGGGGTTGTCAACGTCAATCGGGTCCATATGGATAACCGCCTCGCATCCAAGCTCCTCCGAGATGCGCCTTTCGACCAGATCTACTGCGTCGTGAAGAGCGAAAATCTCGCCTCTGCCGTCAACCTCCATATGCAGCGACACAAAAATCTTATTGGGGCCGTAATCGTGCACAACAAGGTCGTGAATACCGATTGTGTGGGGGTTTTCGCGGACAATTTGCTCAACTCTTTTTACAAATTCGCTGTCGGGAGCACCTCCAAGAAGGGGGGAAGATGTCTCAATTACCGAGGATATACCCGTCTTGATGATGAGCAGCGACACGAGTGCGCCGACAAATCCATCAATATGAATATTTGTAAAGTGCATAAATATTGCCGAAAGCAAAATTGCAGTTGTGGAAATGGCATCGCTTATAGAGTCTGTCGCTACCGCGCGAAGCGATGAGGAATGAATTTTCTTTGCGCATTTACTATTGTAATAAGCCATATATAGCTTAACCACGACGGACAAAACTAATACCAGAACAATATATTTATTAAACGCAAATTCGCTCGGATGGATGATTTTATCTGCCGATGAGCGAAGAAGCTCAAAGCCGACAAGGATAATTGCCGCCGAGATAAAAGTGCCTGCAATATACTCCACTCTTCCGTGCCCGAAAGGATGCTCGCTGTCCGCCTTCTGCCCCGAAAGAACAAAACCGAAAAGACTTATGACCGACGAGCCTGCGTCGGTTAAGTTATTGAAAGCATCGGCAGTTATTGCAATAGATGAACTTATCGTGCCGATAAAAAGCTTTGCCGCAAAGAGCACGAGATTAAGAAAAATCCCCACGCAACCGCATACGTAGCCGTAAACTGTGCGTGATTTTCTCGCGTCACCATTATCTTTTAAGAAGATTTTCAAAAGGAAGGATACCAATTAAAACACCTCAGTTATACGCTCTTAATATAGCGTATATTACATAAAGAATGTAGAGTACAATACAAGCTGCACCCTCTTTGCGAGTTGCCTTTTTACCCGTTACGCAGACTGCGTACATTACGAGGCAGACACCGATAAGAATAACTGTGTCAATAAGAGCACCTCTGTCGCAGGAAAGAGGATGAACAAGACCGCTCATACCAAGAATGAAAAGAATATTAAAGATATTTGAACCTATTACGTTGCCCAGTGCAATTTCGCTTTCACCCTTTTTAGCCGCAACAACGCTTGTTACAAGCTCGGGGAGAGATGTGCCTACCGCAACGATGGTAAGACCGATTAAAAGCTCGCTCATACCAAGAGCCTCGGCAAAAAACGTGGCACTGTCTACTGTGAATGTACCGCCTGCAACTATGCCTATAATACCAAGAATTATAAAGAGAATACTTTTTGTCGGGGAGAGCGTTTTATATTCCTCGCTTGCCCCCTCACGGTTTTTAAGTGCTGACATCACAAGCATAATAATATACAGAATAAAAAGCACAAAAAGAATAAGCGACTCAGGTCTTGAAAGATGACTGTCACGAAGCATTATAGCGAGAATTACTGTCACACCGATACAGATGGGAAAGTCCCTTTTTATAATCATCTGGTCAATCATAAAAGGGCAGATAAGTGCTGATGCACCGACCACGCTTAAAAGATTGAAAATATTTGAGCCGACTACATTTGCAATTGAAAGGTCGTAATTTCCGCCAAGAGAAGCAGTGATACTAACTGCCGCCTCGGGAAGAGATGTGCCGATAGAAACTATCGTAAGACCGATAATTACTGACGGGATTTTAAGAAGCTTTGCAATAGACGAGCTACCGTCAACAAAAAGGTCTGCGCCCTTTATAAGAAGAGCAAAGCCTAAAACCAGAAGGAGTAGATTAAGTACGTAATCCATTTTCTTTCACCTCATAAAATTATATTATGCGTGAACTGAAGTCTTGTGCCTCCGCCCTCCTTTGCACAAAAAAAGACTTTTATTGCACGCAATAAAAGTCTTGCTGTTTAATACAAAGGCGGACAGGAATTCCTGTCGTACTGACGCCGTTGTAACGGAAAAATTTTCCGCCCGCTACTCCCTTTTATAAGGGAATTGTATCATACAGGGGGAGAGTTGTCAAGTTAAAAAGGCAGAAGCCCATAGGCTCTTGAAATAGCATAAATAACATAGATAACGTAAACTGAAATGCACACGATGCCCTCTGCGCGCGTTGCCTTACCCTTTGTTTTGCATACGAGGTACATAAGAGCGCAGATTGCTATAAGAAGAATAGCGTCGATAAGAGCACCTATGTCGCAGAAAAGCGGATGAACAACACCACTCATACCTAAAACGAAAAGAATGTTGAAGATGTTTGAGCCTATTACATTACCAAGAGCAATCTCGCTTTCGCCCTTTTTAGCTGCAACGATGCTTGTTACAAGCTCGGGAAGAGATGTGCCCAACGCAACTACCGTAAGCCCGATTAAAAGCTCGCTCATACCAAGAGCCCCGGCAAAAAATGTGGCACTGTCTACTGTGAATGTGCCGCCAAGGATGATGCCTGCCGCACCCAGAACAATAAAAAGAAGGCTCTTTAAGGGGGAGAGGGTTTTAATTTCCTCCTCTGCTTCGTCGCGGCTTTTAATTGCGGAGAAAACGAGGAGAACAAGATATGCTATGAAAAGCACGAAAAGAATGCCTGCTTCAATGCGTGAAAGAGCGCTGTCACGAAGCATAAAAGCAAGAAGAACGGAGATTCCGATGCAGATGGGGAAGTCTCTCTTCATAATCATTTTATCAATGAGGAACGGGCAAAGAAGCGCCGAAAAGCCTATAACCATAAGGGTATTAAAAATATTTGACCCGATAACGTTTGCAATCGAAAGGTCATAGCTTCCCTGAAGGGAGGAAGTGATAGAAACTGCCGCCTCGGGAAGAGATGTGCCGATAGAAACTATCGTAAGACCGATAATTACTGACGGAATTTTAAGAAGCTTTGCGATAGACGAGCTTCCGTCCACGAAAAGGTCGGCTCCCTTTACAAGTAAGAAAAATCCGCTTATGAGAAGAATCAGATTAAGTAAGTAGTCCATTTTTACACCTCGTATAAATATTATATATTGTTGCGCATCAGGAGTGCGACAGTCTCAACGTGAGAAGTATGGGGAAACTGGTCAAAAACGTGTGTTTCTTTAAGAGAGTATCCGTTTCCTGAAAGGAATTTTGCGTCGCGCGCCATTGTTGCGCAGTCGCAGGAAACGTAAACTATTTTTTGGGGTGCCATATCACTTATTGCACGAAGGAGACTTTCCTCGCACCCTTTTCTCGGCGGGTCGAGAACAACTATGTCAGCACGCACGCCGTCTTTTATAAGCTCGGGTGCAACTTCTTCTGCCTTGCCGCAGTAGAACTGTGCATTTTCTATATTGTTAAGACGCGCGTTTTCCACCGCATTTTCAACTGCAGACGGGATAATTTCAATTCCTATAACGCTTTTTGCCCTCTTTGCAAGGAAAAGGCTGATGCTCCCCGTTCCGCAGTAAAGGTCAAACACAGTTTCTCTGCCTGTGCATCCTGCAAGGGAGAGTGCCTTCTCGTAGAGAAGCTTTGTTGTGTAGGGGTTGACCTGATAAAAGCTTCTGTAATGCACCTTGTAGGAAATATCGCCGATACTGTCGATAATGAATGGCTCTCCAAAGACAGGGATATCCTTTTCCCCATAGATGGTATTTGTTGCGCCTTTGTTGATGTTTATAAAAATTCCCTTAATATAGGGGAAATTCTCTGTAAGTTTCTCTGTGAGCGCTTCTGTGAAGGGAAGCTTTTTAGTTGCAACGAGAATAGCTACCGCCTCGTTTTTTCCGCATCTTACACAAATTCTGCGAAGAATACCCTTGCCGCTTTTTTCGTCGTAAGCACTTATTTTGAATTCGTTTGCCCACGAGCACACGGCACTCGCAATTTCATTTATACGCCTATCCTGAAGAGCGCACTCCTCGGGCACAACAACGCGGTGCGAGTGCGGAGCGTAAAAGCCTGCCTTTATGCCTTCGGAAGTGGAGATAACGGGAAACTGTGCCTTGTTTCTGTAGTTAAAACAAGGAGCACTGCCCGTAACGGAATCAATTTTCGCGTCCTTAAATCCGCCTATTCTTCGAAGCGCTTCAAGGACCTTTTCTCTTTTGTACTCAAGCTGATTTTCGTAGGAAACGCTCTGCATACTGCAACCTCCGCATTTGCCGAAAATATCGCAAACGGGGACAGTGCGCAGAGGGGAAGGCTCAATTATCTCAAGAAGCTTCCCGTAGCCATAGCTCTTCTTTTCTTTGATTATTAAGATTCTGGCAAGGTCGCCCTTCACTGCGCTCGGAACAAATACTGTAAAACCGTCAATCTTTGCGATTCCCTCACCATCTGCGCCGAAGGATAATATACGGGTTATATGCTCTGTGTTTTTGTACATTATATAGAGTCCTTCCTTGTACTGAAAATTCTGTATGAAAGTGGGGCGAGGTCAAGCGATATTGTCCCACCCTGCGATATGATTTCTCCGCTTAATATATCAACGGTTTTTGATACCCCTGCCTCGCCAAGGGCGAGCGCGATATGGCGCCATTCGTCGTGTGAATTTACGATTACAATAATATCCTTGCCTTCACATTCTTTGCCGAAGGCGTCCCTTCCGCCATCTGTGTATCTCATATATGAAATAACGCCATTTTCTGCATAAAGAAGTGTGTAAAAGCCTGTGCGGAGCGTATCAATTCTGCCTCGGAGATTTGCAAAAAGCTTCGTCTGGCGGAATATTTCACTCTCATCCTTTTCCCAGTCCATTGGGGCGCGGTTAAAGGGGTCGGCATAGCCGAACATCTCTTTTTCGTCACCATAGTAAACAGAGGGAGCGCCAGGGAGAGTCATCTGCAGAGCGATTGCAAGCACCATTCTGCGTTTTGCAAGAGCTTTTTTGTCCTCGGGGATTACATAGTCATGCTGCGCATTCCTTGAAATCGTGCGGAAATCGGGACTATCTGAAAGCACCGTAAGCGCACGCGGAACATCGTGCGAGGAAATAAGATTCATCGCCGTATAAAGGCTGTGAATGGGGTAGTTTTCCATAAGCGAGTGAAGGCGCATTGAGAAAAGCTTTGCATCACCGCTTGTAAGATAGGACAAAACTGCCTCACGAAAAACGTAGTTCATAACGCTGTCAAGCTCATAACCAAGTAAAAATTCGCGCTTTTCACCATAGCTTACCTTGTTTGACGCGTCCTCCCACACCTCGCCAACGAGGTAGGAATCGGCATTTTCATCCTTAAGAGAGGAGCGGAGGATTTTTATGAACTTATCGGGAAGCTCGTCTGCCACGTCAAGACGAAGCCCGCTTGCACCTCTTTTGAGCCACTTGCGGATAACGCTGTCTTTATTCTCGGCAATATATTCTGTAAAGCTCTTATCAAGCTCGTTTACATTAGGAAGTGTGTCAAAGCCCCACCACGACTCATATTTGTCGGGAAAATGCTTAAAATTGTACCAACTGAAATAAGGGGATTTTTCGCTCTGGCAAGCGCCGATGCTGTCATAATTTCCATACTTATTGAAATATTTACTGTCGGCACCCGTATGGCTGAAAACGCCGTCTAAAATTATGCGGATGCCGAGCTTTTTTGCCTCTTTTGAAAGCTTTTCAAAGTCCTCTGCAGTGCCAAGGGTTTCATCGGGAATTTCATAATCTCCCGTATCGTAGCGGTGGTTTGAAAATGCCTTTCCTATGGGATTTAGGTAGATGGCAGTAATGCCAAGGTCCTTAAGATAAGGCAGTTTTTCGCGGATGCCGTCAAGATTTCCACCGAAAAAGTCATTGGAAAGATATTCCCCTCCGAACTGGTCCGCGCGGTAGAAAGGCTCCTCGCCCCAGTTTCTCTTTATCCCGTGAAAAGGAGTTTCCTTTCCGCGGTAAAATCTGTCGGGGAAAATCTGGTATATAACGGAGTTTTTCACCCAGTCAGGCGTAGTAAAATCTTTGTCAAAAACAGTTATCTGATATCGGCTTTCGGGGACAGAGGAGCAGCTCTGACCAAGTCCGCCGAGGTGGAGTGAATTATTTCCGTAATAAAGCGTTTCGCAGGGGGATTCTATGCGGAAATAGTAAAAGAGTAGCTGCGGCTCTTCTGGAGCAGAAAATGTGCATTCAAACATACAACCGTTACCCGTGCTATACGCAAACTGCATAGGGATTTCCCTGTCTCCTACTATGCAGAACACATCCTTGTAGCAGGGGGTATTTTCTGCAAAAAGACGCAGAGTTATTTTACTGTCTGTTTCGCAGGCGCCGAAAGGACTTCTGTAGATAGCCTCGCCTGAATTATGCTCTATAAACAAAACATACCACCTCATAATGTATTATAAACCATTTTATCCCAAAGGGCAATAAATTTCTTGTAAAAAAGAAGTTTTTAATATATAATAAAAGGAAGATGCGTTCTTTTGACAAAAAACACATAGACTCAAGTTTTGCGCTTATGGTTAGTTTTGTTTCGAACTAACTTTTGAAATAAAAAACGATACTTGCACATACATTTAGAAAAAATAAATTTGCTTTTTCGCCCTGCGAGGCTGTTTTAAGGGGTTCGGGGAAATCGGAATCCACCGACGCTTTTCGCCGTTTTGGCGCTCAAAATGGCATTGGCTTTTGCACTACTGCAAAAAAATATAATCATTAGTTATCCCGGAGGTCACTATGGCAAATAACAGATTGCTTCTCACCATCCCCACATTTTTTGCAACTGAATCAATCCTTGCCCACGAAGTACGCTCTCTCGGTTATGAAACGACTGAAGTGACCGACGGAAGGGTCACCTTTGAGGGGGATTTAGAGGCGATTGCGCTTGCCAATATCAATATAAGATGCGGCCAGAGAGTGCTCATAAAAATGGCACAGTTCCGTGCAACAACCTTTGAAGAGCTCTTTGTTGGCGTAAACAAAATCGAGTGGGAAAACTTTATCCAGAAGGACTGTACTTTCCCCGTTAAGGGTAGCTCTCTTAAGAGCGTTCTTTCGAGCGTTCCTGCATGCACCTCGATTGTGAAAAAAGCGGTGGTAAAAAGGCTTTCGGAAAAATATGGAATAGAGCAGTTTGAAGAGACAGGCCCTATGATGAAAATTCAGTTTACACTTCTTCGCGACGAGGCGACAATTTATCTTGATACCACGGGCGAGCCTCTTTACAAAAGGGGTTATCGGGCGCAGGGAGTGGAGGCGCCTATGCGTGAAACTCTTGCTTTTGCGATGATTGACATCACCCGTTGGCGCGGAGACAGGCCCTTTCTTGACCCGTTCTGCGGCAGCGGAACAATCCCGATTGAAGCGGCTCTCTACGCAAAAAAGATTGCACCGGGGCTGAAGAGAAGCTTTGTAAGTGAAAAGTGGCGCATTATGGATAAATCCCTTTATGCTGATGCACGCGATGAAGCACATGAAAATATTGATAACGACCTAAATCCCATTATTATGGCAAGCGATATTGACGAAAATGCGGTAAGGCTCGCAAAGGAAAATGCCCGCAGAGCAGGAGTTGACAAGTATATCAATTTCTCGGTGTGCGATGCGGCAAAGGTGCCGATTTTTAAGGAAAAAGGCGTAATTGTGTGCAATCCGCCTTACGGTGAACGTCTTATGGATAATACAAGCTGTGAAACGCTTTATCGCAGAATAGGAAAGCATTTTTCAGAGTATGAAAACGCAGGCAAATATATTCTCACAAGCCACGAGGGGTTTGAAAAGTGTTACGGAAGAGATGCCGATAAAAAGCGCAAGCTTTACAATGGTATGTTAAAATGCTATCTGTATCAGTATTTTAAGTAAGCTTGGCTCATAACCTTTAATGAGGTGAGAGTATGAACGAAAAAACAAAAAGAATGCTTATGGAGTGCGGATATAAATTCGTTATTGCGGCGGTGATTTTTCTTGTGATTCTGGCGCTTCGGTTTTTCTTCCCCGAAATGGCGGAGAAGATAAGCGTCATATGGACGAAAAACACTGACCTTAAAAAGACGGGAGCGCTTCTTGTAAAAACACTCAAGGAAATAAGTCCTTTCTAAAAATAAAGGAGATTACTATGGATAAGATGAAAAAATTAGATGCTGTTTTGTCGCGCGTGCAGAAGGCTACGCACTACTGCGGCGGCGAGCTTAACAGCGTAATAAAAAACCCCGATGAGGTTTCTATCCGCTATGCGTTTGCATTCCCCGATACCTACGAAGTGGGAATGAGCCATCTCGGTATGAAAATTCTCTATAATGTACTCAATCAGCGCGAGGATACGTATTGCGAGAGAGTTTTTGCTCCGTGGATTGATATGGAAGAGGAGATGCGCAAGGAAAACATCCCCCTCTTTACCAATGAAACGAAAACTCCCGTAAAGGAATTTGATTTTCTGGGGATCACGCTTCAGTACGAAATGTGCTATTCAAATATCCTCAATATGCTTTCTCTTGCGGATATTCCGCTTCTTGCGAGCGAGCGCGGAGAGGACGACCCCTTTGTAAACGGTGGCGGTCCCTGTTCATATAACCCCGAGCCGATTGCGCCCTTCTTCGACTTTTTCACTATTGGCGAGGGTGAAGAGGTTATCGGCGAGCTGATGGACGCTTATAACGAGTGGAAAAAAGAAGGCGGGAAAAGGCAGGACTACCTCAAGAAAATTGCAAAGATAGAAGGAATTTACGTTCCGTCGCTCTACGATGTTTCCTATAACGAGGACGGTACGATAAAAAGCATTGAGCCAAACTGCCCTGAAGCACCTTCAAAAATCAGAAAGCGCATCATATCAGACCTTGACAGCGTGCTCTATCCTGACAAATTTATCGTCCCCTTCTGCGACATAGTTCACGACAGAAGCAATATAGAGGTTTTCCGCGGATGTATAAGAGGCTGCAGATTCTGTCAGGCAGGTATGATTTATCGCCCCGTGCGTGAAAAAAGTGCCGACACTCTCGTACGCGACGCGTGCGCTCTTATAGAGTCGACAGGCTACGAGGAAATGGGGCTTTCAAGCCTTTCTACGAGCGACTATACCCAGCTTGAAGAGCTTACGGATAAGCTTCTCGAGGTTACTGAAAAGGAAAAGGTATCGCTTTCTCTTCCGTCGCTCCGAGTGGATAATTTCAGCCTTGATTTAATGGAAAGGGTACAGAAGGTAAGAAAAAGCGGTCTCACCTTTGCGCCCGAGGCTGGCAGCCAGAGAATGAGAGATGTCATAAATAAGAATGTGTCCGAGGAGGACCTTATAAAGTCCGCCACACTTGCTTTTGAGGGCGGATATAGCAGCGTAAAGCTCTATTTTATGATTGGGCTTCCCTATGAGGAATTTGAAGATATAAAAGGCATAGCCGACCTTTCGGAAAAGGTTGTTGACTGCTACTACAACAGCGACAAAACCAATAAAAAGAGACCTGTAAGCGTTACCTTGAGCGTGGCAAGCTTTGTGCCCAAGCCATTTACTCCCTTCCAGTGGGCGGCGCAGGACTCTATGGACAAGCTTTATGAAAAACAGCTTTTCTTAAAGGAAAATATCCGTAACAGAAAGATTAAATATAACTATCATCAGAATGATATAAGTGTGCTTGAGGGCGTGTTTGCACGTGGCGACAGAAGACTTGCCGATGTGCTTCTGCGCGCTAACGCACGTGGTTGTAAGCTTGACGGATGGAATGAATGCTTCGACCTTGAAAAGTGGAAAGAGGCGTTCAGTGACTGCGGAATTGATATGAGCTTCTATACAAGAGAGCGAAGCTACGACGAAATTCTGCCCTGGGATATAATTGATATCGGCGTTTCAAAGGAATTTATGAAAAAGGAAAACGAAAAGGCAAAGGAAGCGGCAACGACTCCCAACTGCCGTGAAAAGTGCAGCGGCTGCGGTGCGGCATCACTTTGCAAGACGAAGAAAGGATGTGTTTGCTTTGAATAACAACTACTATCTTCGTTACGAGAGAGACCAGAGGGTAAAGTACGTATCTCATCTTGACTTTGTGAGAATGTTTGGAAGAGCACTCAGGAGAGCACATCTCCCGATTGCTTTTTCAGAGGGATTCAACCCTCATCCGCTTCTGACTTTTGCGCTTCCTCTTTCAGTTGGCTACACAAGTGAATGCGAAATACTTGAAATTGTGCTTACAGAGTCAGTTCCTTCTGAAGAAATCGTGGAAAGACTCAACGCAGTGCTTCCCGAAGGCGTAAAAATCATCTCCGCGCACGTCGGCAAAAGCAATATGAAAAAGCTTGATATTGCGCTTTACGAGGTTTATCCGCAAAAAACCCCTGCAGGAATACTTGATTTACTGTTGATGAATGAAATTCTCATTGAAAAGAAAACAAAAAGCGGTATAAAGGAAACAGATATCCGCCCCGATATAAAGGATATAAAGGTATCCCTGGAAAAAATCGAAATGATACTTTCTGCAGGCAGCCGCGCAAATCTCAAGCCCGAGGTTGTGATTGCAGCCATGAATAAGTATATCGACGGCTACCAGAGCGGAAGCTGTCATTATCACAGAAAACAAATCTTTGATGCGGAAATGAATGTGATTTAATTGAAAAAGCAAAGCTTTCTCTACGGTGCGGCGATTTTAGGCGCTGCCTCCGTTTTGTGTAAAATAATGAGTGCCGCGCTCAAAATACCGCTTGATCGCCTCTTTCTTCATGAAGAGGGCATCGGCATATATCAGAGCGCGTATTCCATTTATAATGTGTTTCTCGCCATCTGTGTGACGGGAATCCCAATTGCGCTTTCAAGTCTTATCGCAGGAAAAAGTGACGAAGAAGCCGCCTCTCTTACAAGGTCTACACAGACTATGGTATCGTTTTTAGGCGTTTTATCAGCGGTGATGCTTTTTGTCTTTGCAAAGCCTCTTGCGAGGATTCTTTCAGGCGGAGGCGACGCAGTTTGCGCGCCGTCTCTTATGATGCTTTCGCCTGCGCTTTTAGCGATGGGTATAATAAGCTCACGCAAAGGATTTTTTCAGGGCAAAAGCGTGATGACTCCATCGGCACTCGGTCAGCTTGGCGAGTCGCTCATAAAAGTGGTGCTTGGCATAGGCTTGTGTGCAGTCTTTGTGAAAAAGGGCATAGCCTATGGTGCTGCAGGTGCAATCGCAGGGGTAACTGCAGGTGCATTTATTCAGGCAATTGTGCTCGAAGCCTTTTACCGTCGTGAAAACAAGATAAAAGGCACATATTCAACGAAAAAAGCTCTTGAAGTTTTCAAAATATCTGTACCGATGACGCTTGGTGCATTCGGCTTTACTGCGGTAATGCTGCTTGACTCATTGACCGTGCCCAAGCTTCTTGCAAGCGTGGGGGAGAGCTTTCCCGAAAGGCTCGCTCTTATGGGGTATCTCACACGTGCTATGACGATATATAATCTCCCTGCAACGGTTATTTCGGCGTTTACCGCGAGTGCAGTGCCTGCGCTTGCGCGTGCAAGAGCAGAGGGAGACAGGAGAAAATCAGGTGAAAGCTCCGTGAGAGTGATAAAGCTTATTTTACTTGCTGCGCTTCCATGCGCACTTGGAATGATGCTTTTCCCGAAAGAGCTTTTTCTTCTTATATATTCATCGAAAAGCCACGCACCTCTCTTGGCTCTTTATGGTATGATAGTTATAATTATGCCTTATGTGCAGACTACAACGGCAATGCTTCAGACTCTTGGCAAGGTGTGGGCACCTATATGGGTGACTGTGGGTGCAGTGGTATTAAAGGCGATATTAAATGTCGTTTTCGTAAAGGCGTTTGGTATTGCTGGAGCACCTTTTGCGACAATAGCGGCGTTTTCAGTTGCAGTGATTATAAATACATTTATGCTTACGCGCCTTACGTCTCTCAAAGGCGCAGTAAAGGTTGCGGGCAAAATCCTTCTTTGTGCACTTTTATCGTGCGGAGGAGCAAGGCTTATTTATAACACAGCCCCGTCGGTGATTACACTTCTTCTTTGCGTGATGCTTGCGGCAATCTTATATTTTGCGCTGATATTCATATTCAGATGCATCACAAAATCGGAAATTCTCGGAAAGGAATAAAAATATGCAGAAAAAAGATTTTTACGAGTTTTGCGATATAATTGAAAAGCTCCGTGCTCCGGGCGGATGCCCATGGGACCAAGAGCAGACGCACGAGTCGCTCAAAAAACATCTTATAGAGGAAGCTTACGAGGCGGCAGATGCTATTGACGAGGGCGAGCCGATGGATATTGCCGACGAGCTTGGGGATGTGCTTTTGCAGGTTGTAATGCATGCGCAGATAGGAAAGGAAGAGGGCACGTTTGATATTTATGACGTGACCGACAAGGCTTCAAGAAAGATGATAGAGCGCCATCCCCATGTTTTCGGGGATGTCAGCGTGAAGGACAGCGACGAGGTTCTCACAAACTGGGAAGAAATCAAAAAGGCAAACCGCGGGCAAAAGACAGTTTATGAGGCGATGCAGTCGGTCACAAAATCGCTTCCCGCCCTTTCGCGCACAGAGAAAGTTATCGGAAAGGCAATAAAGGGAAATCTTTACACCGTGGAGGATAAAAAAGAGATAAGCCGAAAGAAACTTGGCGAGAAACTTTTCGCTCTTTGCGCTCTTGCATATGAAAATGGAATTGATGCAGAAGAGTGCCTTTGCGATTTTACGAAAGATTTTATTAAAAATTTCAAGAATATTGAAGAAAACTCTTGAATATAGCGGAAAAATATGTTATTATGAACAGGACGGATAATGCGATTTAGTCGCAGAATTTATAAATTACAATTCTTTAAGGAGGAAATACCATGAATAAGACAGAACTTATCGCAGCAATCGCAGCAAAGGCTGAACTTTCAAAGAAGGATGCTGAAAAGGCTCTCAACGCTTTCGTTGGTACAGTTGAAGAGACTCTCAAGAAGGGCGAAAAGATTCAGCTCGTTGGCTTCGGTACATTCGAAGTAAGAGAAAGAGCAGCTCGCGAATGCATCAACCCCCAGACAAAGGCAAAGGTTAAAGTTCCTGCATCTAAGGTTCCCGCTTTCAAGGCTGGCGCAGCTCTTAAGACACTCGTTAAATAATTGACTTAAACCATAAACGGAGTATCCAAATGGATACTCCGTTTTTTGTCCTTGCAAAATAAAAAGGTGCAGCTTTCTGCACCTTTTAGTATTTAGTTAATAAAGGGGATTGAAGCCCATAGCCCGGTGGGGAGAGCCAAAATTCCAAGCACTGCTATAATAACAAAAGAAATTATAATGAATACCTTTTTAGCTGCGCCGCCAAATTTTCCCTTGATTCTGAGTGTGTAATAAATCTGTGCCATGATAAATGCAGCAAAAAGAGCCGCATAGTTTATAGGAAATGACCTTGACGCATTCACAAACAGAAGAATTGTCGTGCTGAAAAATACGAAGATGCACATCGCGCAGTAAAGGAAAAATCCCTTCTTCTCTTTATAAGCGCTCCACGCCGCGCAACCCATAGCGCCGCACAATGAAGTCCAGCGGAGAAGTGATATAAGTGAGATTGCACCATTTACCGTCATTGAGGAGGATGCCATCTTTTGTATAAATAAAAGGAGTAACGCGTATGAAAGCGTAACCGAGGAGAAGAAAACCATCTTGTTGCCGAGTCTTTCCTTTTCCTGCTTGGTAAGTTTGTTTTTCATTTTATCCCTCCGAGCAGTTTTATCTACTCTGTATATTGTACCTTGAATAATGGAAAAAGTCAACAATTTTGAAGAAAATGGTCGTAAAAATGATAAAGAATTTTACCAAAAAGCTTTTCCATTCCGCTAAAGTCCATAGCTTCCACATAGTAATTCTCTAAATCGTCGTGAAGAGCTTTTGCCTCTTTTATAGAGCTTTCTGCGAGGGGGAGTATTTTTTCTGCCATAGAAAGTCTTTGGGAAAGATGCGGATAGAGAGGCAGCTTGCTGTAAAATTCGTTCAAATCAATTTTTTCGCCATCAGAAAACGAAAGGAAAGTGTTTTGAGTCACGATTGAAATTCCGCTTTTCGGGAATATGAGGTGGTCGCACTTTTCGGGCATAACGGAGCACGGGCAATAGATGACCTCCTGATTTTTCTCCCTTGCGGCAAAATATATTTTCTTTAAGATGTAATCTGCCGCCGCGCCCCATTTGTCGCAAAGGACATAAACCTTATCCGAGAGAAGGAAAGGCGTTTTTTCAAAAAGCACCGTTTCACCAACGCTTACCGCGCTTAAAAGACGTGTTCGCGTCTTGCCTTTTTCGTCGCAAAAAGCCTCCTTCATTATTTTTTCGGCAAAGGAAGATGCTTTTTCCATGCTTATAAACCTTTGAGCGTAGCTCATATTTTCCCAAAGGAGAGAGGCAGCCGATTTAATGTATGCCGTCGCACTCTTGTGAAGGTCGGATATTTTTTCTGAAAGAATCCCTGTTTCTGCTTCTTTCTGGCGGAGCTTTCTGATGTCCCACAGGTCACCTGTGTAAATAATATGGTCTCTTACGCCTGCAAGGGAGGGGTCAAGCACGTGGGGAGCAGTGCCGTCCATAATGGCAAACTTCTGCGTATGGTCAATGACTGCATCAAGCGAATAAGGGTCGGATGCGCACGGAATTACCTCAACCTCGTGTCCCTTTTTTACTGCAAATAGCAGAACTCTTTTCATAAGCGAGGATTTTCCGCTTCCTGCACCGCCTTTCAAAATAAGCAGCTGCAAGCCATTATCTTTTGCCTGCAGCTGCTCAAAGTATGATTTGAATCCAATATTTGAATTAGCACCGAGAAAGAATTTTGTATCAAAGCTCATAATATCATCTCCTGTGCTATTATTATATGCACAAGGGTGATTTTATGCTAATTATTTTCCTTTTATTACTTCAGGGGTTTACTGTTGCAAAGCCAGCTTCGCTGTCCCACGCAACTTTCACGCCGAGCATATGCTCGACAACGTCTTTTGTTACAAGAGTTCTGTTCTCAACAAGAACGGGTGCTTTTTCAAGGATGAATTCCTCCCCGTTTGCAAAGAACTTGGTGTTTCCAATCTGAAGTGATGAAATGATGCCCTCGACACTTATGAAAACGCTCTTTGTTTCTCCATCCCATACAACTGTAGCGCCGAGCTTTTCAGCAACAAAACGCAAGGGAATATAGAGAGTGCCTTCCTCAACCAGGGGAGCGCGGTCAAACTCAACCGCTTCATCCATTACAATAACTGCAACATCCTGTGCGAGCGCGCCTGTTGCTGCAAAAATCATAACCATTGAAAGTAATAATGCCACTACCTTTTTTATATTCCTTCTATCTCCGTGATTTCATTTTTTTCTTCCTCGAGATTTTCTGTGCTATCTATGATATCTTTGTTTTCCACAAAGATATCTTTTTCAAGAGAGGAAGCATTTTCGCTCTCCTTTGAAAACCTTGATGTGTCGGCACTGAGAGAGTAAAATTTGCGGGTACCGCTCTGATTTACGTACCAGACTACTCTTCCGTTTGCCGCTATCGGCACGCAGCTTTCTGAAAGCTGTGCATGGGTTGTCTGCGTTTTGCCGATTTGCTTTCCGTCCTTATCAATAAAGGCATATGAGATTGTGTCGGACTCGTTTTCAGAGTCAGTAAATCTCTGCCATAAGACCATAAAGTTTCCGTCTTCAAGCTTCACAAGATATGGCACGCTACCCGTAAGTGCCACGCCCGTATAACGAGCAAGGCAGGTGTGACGCATTTCCCATGTGTTCTTATCTGTCCACAGAAGGTAAATGTCGCGGTTTTCACGCTCTATACCTTCGATATTTATGCTGTTGTACCCTGTGGGGAGCGAGTGGTCAATACTGCTTATAGCCGCCATATATCCGCTTTCCGACACCTCAAATCCACCAAGCATCGTGCCCGTGCAGTTTGCAGCAAGAGGACCGCCTATATTAAAGAGGCTCTGTGTTCTTTTTACCTTTCCGTAAATGTCAAGCTCCTGCAGAAATACTGCGCGAAGCGGTGCTGCATCAGAAAGATTGGCGGTGAGGATTTTTCCATCGTCAATTTGTGTGAACTGGGCGAGCGCGTGGCTTGTGTGATTATACTGGAACTTACCAAGCATATTTACAACCTGCCACGTGGATTTATCTATAATAACCGTAAGCTGGGTTTGCGGTCTCTGTCCGTTTTCGTCCCTGTAGCCGCTGCGCGAAGTGTGAAGAACAAGGTATCTCTCGTCCTCGCTCATATCAGCGCCCGATGCGTCAAAGGGAATAGCCGTCTTACAGTTACTTATGGAAACCTCGCTTATTTTAGCGAAATTCTTATCGTAAATAACTATTTTTATTACCTCTCGCGAGTTATCGTCAAGCAGATTTTCCTGACCGAACGCGATATAATTGTAGTCTTTTCCAACATAGAGCGCACCAAAAATAGGAAGCTCCTTTTTGATTGCAATTGAATGAAGAAGATTAAAATCGCTGTCGTAAGTTTCAAGATTTACGTGCTCTGCTATCTCAACTGCGGTGAAAGTGCCATTATCATTTTTTATAAGGTGGCTCTTTCCGGGGCTTGCCCAACGGTGCGTCGTTTCATCCTTCGTGATAACGCTTTCATCTGCGGGGAGCTTTGTCTGGGCAATTTTTGAAGAAAGGAGAGGAGGCTTCTTTTCGCCGATATAAACATTTACTGTACGAGCCTCCTCGCTCCACTCGTAAATTCCGCATTCTTTTGCAAGGTCGTCTGCATAGACGCAGGTAAAACCGCCTATGTTGAAGCTTTCAAGCACGGTACCGTTATAAACGGTTTTGATGTCGGTATAAAGCACGTCCATTATGGGAGTGCCGACCGGCTTTTTGGAAAGCTTTCCGTCAAAATGGAAAAACCCGCGTCCGCCCGTGCCGAAAATGTCACTGTCTGCGATGGTGAGCGTGCGCGAAGCGTCGTCATAGCTTACGCCGAAGGGGAGCGACATCGCATTTAAGTTTTCAACCACAACGGCGGTGCGCCCTGCGATATTAAACGACGGGACTTTTATATTTTCAATGTAGGTTACTATGTCTGTGGAAAGCACTTTGCCGATTTTATCGCCGATTTTGTAGGCGAAAGCACTGTGACTGCCCATAGCGAAGGCAAGCGCCACAGTAAGCGCAAAGGCTCTCTTAAGCTTTTTTTGCATATATGCCTCCAATAGAGTTTCAATTGAACTAATTGTAACATAAAAGGATAAAACATTCAATCCCTTTGTAAAATTTAATATATGGAAACGTTTTCTTCGACGCGTTTCTTGACTTATGTATTAAATAGTGATAATATAATAGGTAAGTTTAAGATGGAAGTGGTATGTCCTCTTCCTCTCAAAGTGAGGGAAAGCTATGAGTTATGCAGATATAGTATTCAAGAAAAATTGTGAAGATATATTGAATCACGGATTTTCCGATGAACTACTGGATGTGCGCCCCGTCTGGCCCGACGGTGTAAAGGCTCACACCGTAAAGAAGTTTTGTATTGTAAACCGCTATGATTTAAGCGAGGAATTCCCAGTTATAACTCTGCGCAAAACTTTTCTCAAGGCCGCGGTGGATGAGCTTTTGTGGATATGGCAGAAAAAGAGCAATAATGTAAATGACCTGGGTAGTCACATCTGGGATTCGTGGGCAGATGAAAAAGGCTCTATCGGTAAGGCTTACGGTTATCAGCTCGGAGTGAAGCACCAGTATAAAGAGGGGCAGTTCGACCAGGTTGACAGAGTGCTTTTTGACCTTAAGCATAATCCCCAGAGCAGACGCATTATGACCAATATCTATAATCATCAGGACCTTCACGAAATGGGGCTTTACCCCTGTGCGTACTCGATGACATTCAACGTAAGCGGAAACACGCTCAATGCAATTTTAAATCAGCGCTCGCAGGATATGCTCACCGCGAACAACTGGAATGTATGCCAGTACGCCGTGCTTGTGCATATGATGGCGCAGGTGAGCGGTCTTAAGGTGGGTGAGCTTGTGCACGTTATTGCCGATGCGCATATTTATGACAGGCATATTCCCATAGTTGAGGAAATGCTTTCCAAAACCCCTTATGATGCACCGCAGTTCAGGATTGATACTTCTATTGACGATTTCTATAAGTTCACAACTGACAGCTTCAGTTTTGAAAATTACAATTTCCACACACTTGACACAAAGATACCCGTTGCAATTTAAGTGAGGATTTAAGTTATGAAAATGATAGTTTGCGTGTCCGAGGATTTCGGAATTGGATATAAGGGCGACCTTTTGTTTTCGCTTCCTCCCGATATGAAGTTTTTCCGAGAGCAGACCAAGGAAAAAGTCGTTATAATGGGACGCGGAACGCTTGATTCGTTCCCCCAAGGAAAGCCTCTTAAAAACAGAGTGAATATAGTTCTCACGCGTGACAAGGCTTTTTCACGCGAAGGGGCAGAGGTTTTTCATTCCAAGGAGGAAATTCTTGAATATATAAAGAAATTCCCCGAGGACGACGTTTTCGTAATCGGCGGAGGGCAGATTTACGATATGTTCAGGGATGACTGCAGTGAGGCGCTCGTAACAAAAGTAAGAAAGAGTGTGCCCTGTGACACATACTTTTTCGATATAGATAAAGATAATAACTGGACTCTTTATGAAGAGAGTGAAATTTCAGAATATGAGGGAACCGAGTTTTCCTTCTGCACGTATAAAAGAATTTGACATTATAAAAAATAACGGAAGGTGGAGTTTTATGTTCTGCCCCAAATGCGGAAAAATCAACCCCGACAACAGCGAAATCTGTAGTGGTTGCAGCGCCATTTTGCACACAGAAAACGAAGAAAAAAATACTCCTAAAAAGAAAAAATGGCTTAAGAGGGCACTTGTTGTTGTTGCCATTTTGATTGTGGCGGCAATTGTTATTATGCTGCTTGCAGGATGCAACAAAGCAGGAATCCCCGAGGAGAGTATGACATTTTAAGAAGGTGTTTTTTTGAAGACATTAAAAAGATTTTTTTCCTTTTTGAAGAGAGCGCTCGATTCTCATCCGCTTTTGTTCTTTGCAGTTTTAAGCGTTCTTGAGAACTTTGCAATAGAAAGCATGAGTAGACACTCAATTATAAAAGGAGTAACTCACATTATTGAAAGTCCCGTTGTGTTCTTTTACAACTCGCTTATAATTATGCTGACGCTTTCCTTTGCGCTTTTGTTCCGCCGCAGAGTTTTTGGCGTAGTGCTTCTTTCGGCACCGTGGATTATCTGCGGACTTGTAAACAGCGTTGTGCTTACCTACCGCGTAACGCCGCTTGGCGCAATTGATTTCCAGATAGTGAAATTAAGCCTTATATTTATGTATCTTTCGCAGTGGCAGAGAATTCTTCTCTATTGTGCGGCAGGTGTGTTTGTAATAGGGGTTGTGGCACTGTGGATAGTAGGCCCCAAAATCAGCGGAAAAATAAGTTATGGCAAAAATGTCGCCTCAATTGTAGGTGTTCTTGTAGCGGTGGCACTTACCACAACTGTGGCGCACAATATAAGTGCGATAAGTTCTGATTTCGGCAACCTTGTCGGCGCATATAATAACTACGGATTTGTATATTGTTTCTCAAGCAGTATGCTTGATACGGGTATAAAAAAGCCTGACGGATACGGCGAGGAAAAAACGAAGGAAATTTTATCGCAATTCCCCGAAACGAATGATACTGATGGCAAGATAAAGCCCGATATCGTTCTTATTCAGCTCGAGTCTTTTATGGACCCGAAAACTATCCGCGATATGAAATTTTCCGATGACCCTGCGCCCATTCACACATATCTCAAGGAGCGCTTCTCAACGGGGTATCTTTCAGTGCCCTCGTTTGGCGGAGGTACTGCAAATACAGAGTTTGAGGTGCTCACGGGTATAAATCTCGACAATTTCGGTCCCGGAGAATATCCCTATAAGACAATAATGCTGGAGCAGACGAGCGAATCAATCGCGTATAACCTCAAGGAAAACGGTTATACTGCTCACGCAATTCATAATCATACAGGTAATTTCTACGACCGCGACAAGGTTTATCCCAGAATGGGATTTGATTCCTTCCAGTCGAAAGAATATATGTATGATTTTGAGACAACTCCCTACGGCTGGTGTAAGGACAAGGTGCTCACAGAGGAAATTATGACAGCGCTCACTTATACCGATGAGGAAAATGGCGTTACCGACGAAAACCCCCGTTTTGTATGGACGGTTTCAGTGCAGGGGCACGGTGCTTATCCTACCGAGCCGATTGCAGGAAGCGACAATGTTATAAAAATTGAAAGCGATAAATATACACCGCAGGAGCTTTGCGCTCTTGAGTATTTCATAAATCAGGTGTGGGAGATGGATATGTTCCTCGGAAGCCTTATCTCCGCGCTTGAAAACCGCGACAGACCGACTCTTCTTATTGCGTATGGCGACCACCTGCCTTCAATCGGTCTTGATAGCGAGGACCTTACCACAAATGACGCATATCTCACCGAGTATGTAACGTGGAACAACTTCGGTCTTCCCAAAGTGGACAAGGATTTAAGAACCTACGAGCTTTCGAGCGAGATGCTCCGTCAGGTAGGGTTTAATAACGGTAATCTTACCAAGCTTCATCAGTATAAGAACGCAGAAAATTCACCTCTTGACGAGGAAGCTTATCAGGAGCAGATTGCTTATCTTGCCTACGATATGCTCTATGGTGAAAATACACAGTTTGGCGGAGAGAAGCCTTTTGTGAAACAAAATATGCGAATGGGAACTCTGCCTATCACGCTGGACGGAATCAAGGTTATGGGCGGAAGCCTCTATGTTCAGGGACAAGGCTTTACCGAAAAGAGTAAGATTTTCGTAAACGGAGAGAAGCTTTCCACCACGATGCTCAGCCAGTACTCGCTTATGGTGACGAAAGCGGACCTTAAGGACGGCGACGAGATAACTGTCGGCCAGTCATCGAGTAAGAGGGAAGTTTTAAGTTATTCAGAACCTATCATTTATAGTGAAGCAGAGCATCTCATACAAACTGAAGAGTGATTTTGAAGAAATCCGTATTGAGTACGGATTTCTTTTTTTTTGCAAAATTTTATCAAAAAGTGTAACGACTTTCGGCAAACCCCATTTTAGAATATAAGCTAAAGGAGGGTTTATGGTGCAAAAATCAAAAACAAGAGAAATCTATGGAAAATCAAGAAAGGATGTGTTACAATGATAAAAGAAAAACCAATTAAGAGAGATGTATTCCATTCCTTTTTGGTTGAAAATGCCGACTATGATGGTTTTTTTGAGATGCCTGTTATAAGGACAAGCCATCAATTGCCTGACAAAGTAGTAACATTTTCAAAGTCCAGAAAGAAGGTGGCTTCTTAATGGGCGGAGGAGCAAGAGGAAATTTCGGGAACACAAGGAAGCCACGGCTATGATTGGGAGAGTGGGTTAGATAGCGCGAGTGATTTTTTAACTGCAGCATCACTTATCCCTGGATTAGATACTATTACAAATCTGGTATCAATTCCTATCGACCTTGCAAGAGGAGATTTTGTTTCCGCAGGACTTAGTGCCATTGGTGTAATTCCTGTCGTTGGAGAGATTGCAGACACAGCGAAACTTGCGAAAATGGCTGATAAGGCAGTAGATGCCGCGAAGGTTGCAGATAAAGTTTCAGATGGCAGAAGAATCTCTAACCCAATATTAAAGAGCAGTAGGGTTGGCAAGGCGACCAAGATAGATGCACACCATGCTTTTCCTGACGTCATCGATAATTATGCAGGTAAGGCTAAAACATTTTCGATAAAAGGCTCTGATGGAAAAACAAGGAAACTTTATCAAATTAAAGAAAGTCTCAATGGTAAAGATGGGGTTTTTGAATGGATTTTAGATAAGGAAAAAGGGGTTACTCATAGAAGATTTATAAAAGATGGAAAAATCACAGGCAAACCTAATTCACGATGAAAGGAATAATTTTTTATGTATAAACTTAATTTCGATAAATATTTTAAGCTTCTTAATTGGAATGTTATTTATATAGGAATAAAAAACGATATAATTCCAGCGGACAGTGCCATTGATTATGCAAACAAGTTGGTGGAAAATAATATTCTCGAAAATGATTCTTTGCTTATTGAACTTTTTATCCTTAACAATGCAGAGAAAAAAGAAGTTTTAGCATTGATTGATAAAATGACGAGTGACGAAAAATTTAATGAAGAAACATCCATAAGAATTCTTAGATTTCTAGTTTTAGATAGCATAGAACAGAGAAATGTGGAGAATAGGGTTGTTTTAGAAACTGTTGAAAGCGTGTATGTAGACTTTAATTATCCAGAAGATATGAATACATTTATAAGTTATATGCCAATAGAAGATGAAGAATACAATCCATCTAATCATACTCAAGAAGATAATGAAAGAAGACTTGTAGAAAAATTTAATATGTTTTTAGAGTCAGAATTGAAGTGGGTGAATACACAGTTTGGGGACGGGGCAGTTTCTGTGCAATAAAAGGCAAACAAAAAAGCAGGCGAAAGCCTGCTTTTTAATGTGTGAAATAAGAACTGATTACTTAATATCTGCAATATCGTAAGGTGTGCTTTGATATACGAAGTAGTTAAGCCAGTTTGTATAAATAAGATTTGGGTGTCCTCTCCAGGTAACGAGCGGCTCTTTGGTGGGGGCGTGGTCGGGGAAATAGTTTTCGGGGACGAGGGGATTCATACCCGCCTTTAC
>JAZNTQ010000002.1:0-3131 GCA_045591865.1 Clostridia bacterium | reverse complement strand
GGTGGACCCGACGGGGAACTCGGAGCATCCCTCCGCTACCTCAGTCAGAGATTCAGTATGCCTAATGAAATCTCAAAGTCGACTTTGAACGATATTGGCACGGAAGAACTGGCACACCTTGAGATGATTGGTACGATTGTTTATCAGCTTACACGCAATCTTTCTATGGAAGAAATTAAAGCGTCTGGCTTTGATAAATACTTTGTCGACCACAACACAGGTGTCTATCCTGCTTCTGCGGCAGGAGTTCCCTGGACTGCAGCATATATTCAGTCAAAGGCGGATGTTATTGCCGATCTTACCGAAGACCTCGCGGCAGAACAGAAAGCCCGCGCAACCTATGATAACATTCTCCGTCTTGCCGACGACCCCGATGTTATCGAGCCTATTAAATTCCTCCGCGCGCGCGAAGTTGTGCATTTCCAGAGATTTGGAGAAGCACTTCGCAGTGTTCAGGATATGAGTGACAGAAGATGCTATAGCGCAAATATGAGCAAATAAAGTCAATAAAAACACCCCTACATATTGTAGGGGTGTTTTAACTTTCGTATTACTTTTTCTGCATAAGGTGGATTCCAAATCCGCCGTATTCTTCTGCAAGGTAGATGAACTTTCTTGTACCGTCGGCATTATATGTAGCGCTTTCTTCATTAAACTTAACGCCTCTTGCACCGAGATGGTAGATAGCTCTTTCTACGTTATTTGTGTAAACTGCAATGTGGCCGCACTTTCCAGGGCCTTTTGACTTCATAACTTCGAACTCGCTTGTTACAAATGCACTCTTGGGAGTATCCTTTTCAACAGGCTTACCGAGAAGAAGTGAAAGCATATTTGCTGTCTTCATTGCATCTTCCTCATTTTCGCTATTAATACCGATATGAGCGATTTCAAGGCCGAGAATTGTATCGACAGACTTCTTTGTAAGTTCTGTGATTTCATCCCACTGTTCATTATCGATAAAGCTTTCCTTTACCATAAAGCTACCGCCGCAAGCAACAATCTTGTTGCAACTAAGGTAGTTATTAACGTTGTCAAGGCTTACACCACCTGTAGGCATAAACTTAACATTGCCATAAGGTGCTGACATAGCCTTAATCTTATCAAGACCGCCGCTCTGCTCTGCGGGGAAGAATTTTACAACCTTAAGACCAAGCTCAAGAGCCTGCTCGATTTCAGAAGGTGTAGTACACCCGGGAAGCGGAATAACATTATTATCAAGGCACCACTTAACAACCTTGGGATTGAAACCGGGGCTAACGATAAACTTTGCTCCTGCATCGAGCGCGCGCTGTGCCTGTTCGATAGTAAGAACTGTGCCTGCACCTACAAGCATATCGGGATATGCCTTTGCGATAGCACGGATTGCATCTTCAGCAGCATCAGTTCTGAAAGTAACCTCTGCAGCAGGAAGACCGCCATCAATAAGTGCTTTTGCAAGCGGAACAGCCTTTGAAGCATCGTTAATCTTGATTACAGGAATAACGCCAATATTATAAATCTCTTTTAACATTTTTATCTTCCTTTCAAAAGTTATCTCTGAACACGACCGCTTCCATCGCCGCCAACGAGGTTTTCAACCTCTGCACGTGTAACAAGGTTCATATCACCGGGAATGGTGTGCTTAAGAGCGGATGCAGCAACACCAAATTCAAGCGCTTCCTTGAAATTCTTACCATCAAGGAAACCGCAGATTGTCCCGCCTGCGAAGCTGTCTCCACCGCCTACACGGTCGACGATGGGAGAAATTCTGTATTCTCTTGAATGATAGAATTCTTTTGTATCTCTTGAATAGATGCAAGCAGACCAACCGTTGTCTGAAGCAGAATGAGAAACTCGAAGTGAAGAAATAACATATTCGAAGTCGAACTTTTCAACCATCTGTTCAAAAATGCTCTTGTAACCTGCAAGTTCAAGTTCTCCGCTTGTTACATCTGTTTCACCGGGCTTGAATCCAAGAACCTTCTCAGCGTCTTCTTCATTGCCGATACATACATCAACATACTGCATGAGGTTTGACATTATGCGCTGTGCCTTTTCGCTAGACCAAAGCTTCTTTCTGAAGTTAAGGTCACAAGAAACCTTAACGCCCTTTGCCTTTGCAGCCTTAAGAGCAATTTCTGTAAGCTCTGCAGCCTGAACCGAAACTGCAGGAGTGATTCCTGTAAAGTGGAACCAATCGCAACCGTCAAAAATCTTATCAAAATCAAAATCCTCTGCTACTGCAGTAGCGATTGAAGAATGTGCTCTGTCATATACAACATTTGAAGCACGCATTGAAGCACCTGTTTCAAGGAAATAGATACCAAGTCTTTCGCCACCACGAGCGATATTATCGGTTTTAACATTCATCTTGCGAAGAGCAGCAACTGCGCATTCGCCGATGGGATTTGCAGGAACTTTTGTAACAAATTCAGCATCATGACCGTAGTTTGCAAGTGAAACTGCAACGTTAGCCTCGCCGCCGCCGTAGCACACATCAAACTCGTCTGCCTGAATAAATCTTTCATTGTTGGGAGTGGATAAGCGAAGCATTATCTCGCCCATTGTAACTATTTTTGCCATTTGTAACGACTCCTTTTTGATTTGAAATTTATGTCTAATTTCCCAATTATCTATATAATACCACTTTATCGTTATTGTGTCAATGATTATACTCTACAAATTTTCAAATCAAAAGACATTTTATCCTATTTTTTTACGGAGAATACCAAGTAGTTTTTTCTCAATGCGTGAAACCTGAACCTGACTAACCCCAATTATTTTAGCGACTTCGCTTTGCGTTTTTTCTTTGTAGTAACGAAGCAGTAAAATTTGTCTTTCTCTGGGCGGCAGAGTGTCGATAGCTTGCCTTAACGCCATACTCGTCAGAAGACTTTCTTCCCCATCCAGATTTGCATTTATTTTATCTATGAGAAGGATTTGAGAGTTTTCACCATCGTGAATACTACGGTAAATCGATTCTGTTGGTTGTGTTGCTTCAAGGGACAATGTTACATCACCGACAGAACAATTAATTGATTCAGCAATCTCTAAAATAGTTGCCTCTCTTCCCTCTTTTAGATATATTTTTTCTGCCGCATTTTTAGCCGACGATGCAATTTCCTTTAGATTTCGACTTACTTTTATAATTC
>JAZNTQ010000001.1:0-19906 GCA_045591865.1 Clostridia bacterium | reverse complement strand
TAGCTTTGGCTGCTTTGTAGCCGAGGTGCATACCCTTAAGTTCGGCAAAAATCTTTTCCTGCATATAAAGGGGCAGTTCTGCGTAATGCGCCAGCCAGTCCGTCGTATTATACGGCGGATTTTTTCGTAATGCATCAATCAATCGTTGCTCATCAGCGGAAAGCGCGTTCAGATTATCCGTGTTATGAATAACAGTTACATTATTGAACTCATCAGACCGAGCAAATAAGTAATCTATTGAAATTTCAAGAATATCCGCTATTTTGATGAGCATTTCGCTGTCGGGTTCCGTTCTCCCCGTTTCATAATCGCTATAAGTTTGTTGGGTAATGTTTAATTGAGTTGCTAACTCTTTTTGGGTTAGCCCCTTTTCGGCTCTACATTCTTTTAATCGTTTAATCATTTCTTTGCCTCCTAAAAATATTTTACAACAAATTTCGGTAAAACGCTTGACAAACCGAATTCATTTGTATAGCTCCTTAAAAATTATTTTACATTTTTAGCTTTGGCTGCTTTGTAGCCGAGGTGCATACCCTTAAGTTCGGCAAAAATCTTTTCCTGCATATAAAGGGGCAGTTCCGCGTAAAGAGCCAACCAATCCGTCGTATTATACGGCGGATTTTTTCGTAATGTATCAATCAATCGTTGCTCATCAGCGGAAAGCGCGTTCAGATTATCCGTGTTTTGGTAAACGGTTATATTTCCGAAATCGTCACTTCTTCCAGCTAAATAATCGATAGAGCAACTAAAAACATTAGCTAATTTGATGAGAACCTCAAGGGGTGGAACGGCGATTTTATTCTCGTAAGCCCAAATACTTTTACTTGTAGAGTCGATTTTATCGGCTAATTCTCTTTGCGTTAAGCCTTGTTCAACTCGTAATTCTTTAATCCGTAACATAAAACCTCCAAACTTTTTTCTTATATTATCTAATTTTTTTAGAAAAAAGTCTTGACTTTCTAAAATAAATAGGTTATAATAATACTCGAAAATCTAATTTAATTAGAAAAAACAAAAGGAAGGTACAAAAAAGTGGAAAGGAAGGTGTTTAGAAACGCGAAAGCGTGGAAAGACGTGTTACAGTTTGCGGTAGAGGAGTTTGAAGAGTTTGCGGAAATCGAAAACGCAAAGCTCCCCGAGGGTTACGAGTTGAAAGTGGGCGACGAGTTGCCCGTAGGGAATATTTTCTACGAGCTTTCCGAGATGTTAGGCAACGATATAATTCCCGTTTTGGAAGATTTAATTCAAGCTGAAAAAGAACGGGTTGCGAAAGAAATGGCGGAAAAGAACGCCTCAAAATAAAAACAAAAAAACCGAGTGGGGTAAGGTTATGGAGCAGGGTACGATAATAGCGCTTGAAGTTTACTTAGAATTTTTGGAGTTGGTGCAGGAAAAACTCGTCGAGTTAAGCAAAAAGGAAGCGCTGGATAGTGACAAGCAAGAGCTTATCGACCTTGCCGAAACGTTGGGTAGCGACGTAATCGTTTGGTTGGATATGATAATCAAAGACGAGAACCGAAAAAAACCGCTCCCAAAGGGAACGGTTGAAAAATGAGAGTATGGAAAAGGCGTTTACTTTGCGGTAAGCATTTTTGTAATAATTGCGAGATTGGTTTTATCCGACGCGACGAACGGGACTTTGAGTATTGTCCGTTTTGCGGGAGGAAGCTAACGCTACATATGGATAACCCGGCAATGCAGAGAATAGTTGAAAGTAATCCGTTTACGGATTTTGAAAAATAAAAAATAAGCGAGGTGCTGGAAATGGCAGATAAAGTTACTTTTACCGTAATGGATAGCAAGCAGGGCAAGACGTTCGCAACGTTGGAAGAGGCGACTGCATACGAGCGGGAACACCGTAAGAAGACGGGTGCGTTCGTGGGTATCATAGCAGGGACAAAGCTCGTAACGCATACGTGTAAGGCGGTGGCTACGGCTACGAATAAACCGAAGGAAACAACGCCTAAGGCGAATAAACCCAAGGCGATGCCGAAGAAGACTACGGGTAAGCCTAAGGCGACGCCCAAGGCGAAGACGAAAGCGCCTGCGCCGAAGAAAACGACGGCAAAAAAGAAAAAATAAAGCTCTCAAATAGGATATCAACAGCGGGGGTCAATGCTAAAAGTTTACCCCAAAAAATCATTTTCGACCATAAAAATTGACAATCCGCTGACGATATAAATGGACAAAAACTCGGGAACCTACGAGCTGAGAGCTACTCAAAGGTTTTCGAGTTTTTTGTTTCATTATATGCCCGAACTCTGGTGACCAGTAGCGCAACTGCAACGGTTCGATTCCGTACACGGGCGAAAAACTTTCCCTTTTGTACGCTGTTCCCGTAGAGTGAGTCGGGAACAGTAGCAAGGGAAGTTAAAAAGGAAACAACGGGCGAAAGTCCGAAAAAAACAAAAGGAAGGTTTTTAATATGAGCGAAATGGTAGTATTTACCCAGCGGGAAAATTTTGATTTTTTCAAGTTTTCGAGCAGGTGTTCGGAAAGGCAAAAAGAGGCGTTAAGAGATGAATGCGTTCGAGTGCAGGAAACGCAAAAGCTGACGGCGCAAACATTCGGCGTTTGGGCGTTGCGGTTGGTGGATTTGCGCGATACCGGCGTTTGGGAGGACGTAATAAACCCGGAAACAGGTTTTGCGTTCTTTAACGACGGGTTCGGCGCGTTTTGTGAATATGCGTTCGGTCTTAGTAAAACGATGACGTCGAACTTGACGAAGGTAGCGCAGTTTATTATAAACGACGGCGACGAAATGGGTTTATTGCAAGAAAAATACCGCGGGTATGATTTTAGCAAGCTTGTTGAATTATCGAGCGTAGCCACGGAAACGCATAAATTTTTCAAGCCGGCGATGACGGTTGAGCAAATACGTACCTCGAAAGCCTATATAAAAAAGAGCGAGGAATTTAGGTTTGAAGAAAAGGGCGCGGATTATGATTTATTATCCAAAGCGCAAGAATGGAAGGACAAAGATAAAAAGACCGAAAAACCTATCGAAGTAATCCCCGGACAAATTAACCTGGACGATATATCGGATAGCATAGAAGTTGAAGTGCACTCAATTCCGACGTCGGAATTGGCAAACGCCGGCGAAAGGGTTTTAACCGAAGAAGAACGCGAAGAAGTAATCAAAAGTTTTCTTTTATTCGAGCCTTGGCGCGACAAGCAAAAATGCCTTTACGATAAGTACAAGAGCGGTTGCAGTATCTACGAGTTTCTCTTGGAAATAAGAGACGTCTATTGTTTGGAAAGTTGTTCAACAGCGGAAGGTTGGTCGATGGACGTAAACAGTAAAGGTTTTATTATATCCGCGTTATGCGGTGGCGCGTATGAGTTCTTTGTGGGTTGGGAACAGATAGCAAGTCAAATCGTCGCGCTCATCAACCGCGGGGAATATTACACCGAAGAAAGTGTAATTCCGACGTCGGAATTGGCAAACGCCGGCGAGGAAGAAATTGATATTTACGATATGCCGATGCAAACGCATAGCTTTGACAGCGACGAGTACGACGAAGAGGACGAGGCGCAGGCAGATATGCAGGCGGATATGCAAACTATCGAGGCGGATAGCGAAAAGAGTTTGCCCCAGGAAGAATACGACTGTTGCAAGGTGCAAAAAGGCGTAGCTCCTTGGTTAAAACCTGATTTCAAAAACCGCGACGGGATACGAGAATTTTATCAAGCCTATATGAGTTGGGAACAGTTGTATTGTCCTGTACCGTGCGTAGAGGTCTATCGTTACAAATTCAAAATCGGAACGTTGTATGCGGTAAAAGGACGGGTGGCAGGGATATTAGAGCCACGCGAATCAAGGGAAATAAAATATTCTGTACGGTATTTTTGGCAAGACAAAGGCGATTGGCTTTGCTGTGAAACGAGCAAGTTTGATTTAGAAAAATTCATACCTTTGCACAAGGACGAATTATGAGGTGAGCGGTATGATTTGGTTAGATATACTGTCAAAGACATTGGAGGTAATCGTAATTTATAAAGTTTGGCTAATAGCGCTTTTTATAGCTTGGGTTATAGGGATAGCGATATGCTTAAATCCTCACTATGAAACGACGGGCGAATGCGTACCGTTTTGGGAAAAGGAAGAACGCAAGGCGGAAAAGAAACGGTTAAAAGCGGAGAAGAAAGCACGCATTGAGGCGCAAAGGTGGTGGACGGAATGAAAAAAAATGCTACCATTTGCGATGTTGCCTGCGGTGGTAAAATGTTCTATTTCGACCACCAAGACGAGCGTGTATTATTTTGTGACATTCGAGAAATAGAAACAACACTTTGCGATGGCCGAACATTTGAAGTTAAACCCGATATAGTAAGCGACTTTACTGCATTACCATTTGAAGATAACCGTTTTTCAATGGTTGTATTCGACCCTCCGCATCTTCTTCGGAATACAGGAAAAAGCAAGTTTGCGGATTTATACGGGAGCTTAAATGAAAAAACTCGGCCAACGGGATACCAACAAATAAAATACGGTGCGCTTTATTCTGATTGGCGCGATATGTTATCCAAAGGATTTAAGGAATGTTTTAGAATTTTGTTGCCGGGAGGATTTTTAATCTTCAAATGGAACGAAACGGATATTAAGGTAAACGAGGTTTTATCGCTAACAACCGAACGTCCTATATTCGGGCATAAGTCTGGCAAGCAAAACAAAACGCATTGGATTTGTTTTATGAAGGGGAGGACGGTGAAAAATGGCTAATGCAATAAAAGCATACGCAGAAGGCTGGGCGAAAGAGCAGGAAAAGCTTGAGATAAAAAAGAAAATCGCAAAAACGCTGTGTACGCGTAGCGATAAAATCAATTTAACGAGCGTGGTGACGGACGAGGACGGCGCGAGCATTGTCAAGTTCACGTGGGCGCGAAATTGTGATACCTACCTTGCGTGTATTTCCTCGCTCGGCGGTATGCAGATATATAGGCAGGTATGAGATGAATAGACGGCAGGTGGTAAAAATATCAGTGCTGGTGGGGTCGATGGCGATAGTGTTTGCCGTTTTGTTATACGAGGGGATGGAGCTATTCCGCGTGAGAAATAAGCAATGCGAGGCGAGCGATGTAGCGAGGCTTTGGCAGGACGAGGACGAAGAGTTTAACGAGTTCGGGTTTGATAGTATAGGCGCATTTATGCGCGTAAACGAATAAAAAACAAGTAAGGAGAACAGGTAAATGAACAACGTAAAAAGGCCAAAATTAAGTTGGCGGACAAAATTGTTAATCGCCTCGCTTGCGGTTGTGGCGATTGTATTAACAATCACGCTTTGCGTGTTTGGAGTGAAGCTCAACAAGTTAGACAAGACGGACGAACTGCACCCGCGTAAGAGTTGGGAAAAAGGCTTAATTTCCGTGGATGGTGACGAAGTGCGCGGAACGGTAGCGATAAGAACGAAAGATTTTGTCCCGATTAACGGGCTTACGGTAGATATTCGCGATAATTCCGGGATAATCTATCAAATCTTTTTCTACGACGAAAATAAGGTATTTTTATCCTGTACCGAGGAACTTGCCGTAGATTGGGATAGAAGTCAACTCCCCGAGCTTGCCGAGTATGCCAAATTTATGATTAAACCTGTAAACGACCCCGAGGTGTCTCGTTCTGAAATTCAAGAATACGCAAGCGAGCTGACGGTAGAGTGGACACGGTAAGGAGACGAAAAAAATGGCAAGAAAAAAAAGTATGGTTGGTTTACTATTTATTCTCGGAGTAGTGCTCGGGGTAGTGGCCTTTGTCGGCGTTCGCTGTGCGATAGAAAAACGCACGGACGAGGAAAAGCCGACAATATCCGAAGACTGGACGACGGTTATTGAAGATGAGTCTGGATTAAAAATAACCAAAGAAATCGAATACGAGCAAGACGCAAGACGTTTAAACTTGAATAACGGAAAGATAAAAGCAAACTCGCAAATAGATAAAATATTTGTGAGCGTTACCGGTATAGGTATTCAGTATTTAGAGTTTGAGGAAAGTGCAACGGATGATGCATACGAATATGTGCTCAAGCCCACGAAACATATATGCGACGCCTCGTTTTATAAAGACGTAACATTAACGGTAGAGATGTACGCTGAGTATAAAGGACGGTGTTATAAAGTCGATTCGCAAGACGTTAAAGTGAAGAGTACGTGGACGATAGTTAAATAAGGAGTGTTGATATGAGAGCAATATACAAACCAACAAAAAAACAATGTATATTAATAAGCCTTTTGCTCGCGTGTATACTTTGCATCGTTGGCTTTTTCGGCATATTTAGCAAAAAGGAAGAACGTATAACGGTAAGCGCGGCAACGTCAACGGACGAAAGTAAGATGTATTGGGAGGATGGGGCGTCGATACTGATTGATACTACACAAACCGTAATAAGTTTTATTCTACATTTACATAAAGACGTATTTAACGGAGGGGATGTAGTTGTAACCATCGATAAAAATGCAAGCAATGAGTGCTTTTTTAACGAGGAATGGAGCGCCTATGGAGCGGTAGTGGTAAGCGAAACGAAGATTCGTTTTAGTAAGGATGCATTACAAGACGAGTTTTCGTCCGACGGTTGGATAACTCTTAGAGTGATGTTGAATACGGACTATACCACGAATGTATCACTGACGGCTAGTAATGCTACCTGTACGGCAAAGAGTACCGAGCGAAATTGGTTGTATGTGTACGAAAAGGCGGTAGAGTTAGGCGTACTGGAAAGTGGTTTTGATTGGGGGGCTAGCATAAGTGAGTTTGTGAAAAACGTTGACCCTACGTCTTTTGAAATTTATGGCAATTACTGGTTAGATTCGTATACTGGCTTAGTTATGCTTGCAAATGTTCCAACGGCTTATACGAATTTAATTGAACAAGAGAGACTGCTGGTGGCAGAAGAGACTACGGAAAGATGGGGCGTTGAACTAATTTCGTATCAGCGTTTTGAGGAATATTTTTTAAGTTTTAATTTACAACTTGGAACGGCGCCAGATAAAACCTCTACGGTGTGGGATGAGGGTGCATCAATCTATACGTTTGAAAGTATTTCGACACGGTTACAAAACAACACTATTTTAGATATTGCCACTTTGCCGAGGGGCGAGAACTTGGATGGTGGACGTTACTATTATATGAGTCTCGTAAAAAAGATAACGGAATATATTGGATTGGGAGGAGCAGATAAAGGAGTAGCCCCGACTATAAGTTATCAAGTAGTAAATAATAGCAACAGCATAGAAGTTGACGTCAAGGGTAAGGCATTAGAAATAGCAGGTAGAGACGATTTAAACTTAAATGAAAGAGAAAGAGAATGGCTATTAGATATTTCGGGGCGTGTTCCTCAAACAGAAACAATGCCCGTGACCGTTAAATATCGAAAACTGTCAGATGAAACTAACCCGTCTAGCGTTACGTTGGATTATAAACAATTTTCTGTTAAAAGAGTGGATATCACCTCTAAAAAGTTAGTTGTACAAACTTTGTACGATACACTCGAAGGTATATCAAATCTTGCGGATTTTAATGTTTGTTATAAAGGGCAGTTTTGGGAAAGCGGTTACGTTTATAATACGGGCGAGCGTATTATTTTGCAAGCTACTGGATACGAGTATAAATACGATAAAGAAACCCAAAGGGGAGAATTAACGGTAATATACAACGAATTTCAGTACAAAGAGGTTGCCTTAAAGGTTGTCAATAACGACCTTGAAAGCAATTTAGAAATGCTTTGTTATACTACGGACGTAAATATTGACCCTGACACAAATTATATAACAATGCGTTGGGATTTTGCGACGATAGAGGAAACGTTGCTTAACGCGTGTAAATGGCATTTCTTCTTACGTGATGGGGATTTCAAGTTTAATTTTTTGCCGTCGAGCGTAAACGCAACTTTTGAGAGGGACGAGGATAATATACCACAAGCTCTCGTATTAACTTTTCCTCAAACATTAGAAAGTCAGCTTATTAGTGCGGATATTGTAGTGGAGGCATTGATTGAGCCAATTGTAGATTGTAGCGTAAATTATCAATACATTAAACTTTCTATAAACGATAGTGGGGATATCTTGGAAGAAACAATAACGAGTGATACCTTGATAATGGACTCGATGACGTTGAAAAGATATAATACTACCAATTTTATGAGCGACTACGGCTCAATTATAAATAGGGCTTTGGTTTTAGAAGAAATAGAGGGGGATTATTGTAAGGTAGTTGCAGTACGGAGAAATCAAAACTTAGTAGGTGAAGATGAAATGCCGAGTTATACTTTTATCGTAGAGTACGAGTATAACACGCTCTTTAAAATCACCAACAATAAAAGCTCTGACGTGAGATACATTGCCTTAAATGATACGAGCCTTTATTACAAGGGCGCGGATTTTGTTCGAGCGGATGATATCCCCGACGGGCACCGCGTAGAAAGGTTTACGACAACCAGTACCGATTTGAAGATAACACCCGATGAAAACAATGCGGACGATTATACTAAAACGTCAATAGAAGTTAAAACGGGCGCTAATCAAAAGAAAATCCTGCCTGTCCATATCGTATATACGGACAAATGGCATTTAACGTTCGATTATTTTGAAACGTACAAGAATACGCCGTTCGCCATTAAGAAAACATACAACGGAGATATTTCGGTAAAAGACTACCCCAATATCAGGGCAATGACGGCAACGGATATATGCAACGTGACGGGTATTTCCGCGGTGGTTGTAAAAATTATCAAAGTCGACGAAAAGGTGGATATAACGTTCGACGGCGTAGCCACGTATAAGGCGGTATTAAATTATAGCCACGCGTCAATGGCGACGAGGGATTATAACGACAAAAACTTGCAAGAAATACAAGTACCGCTGAGCAAATACGAGGACTGGGTTACGGGTTTAGGCAATCCAAACTGGTCTATAATGATGCTTAACACTAAGGATAACAAATACTTTGAGTTTAGCAACGACGTAGAACGGGACAAGCTGTACGGCTTATTTAGTACGGCGGTTTTCGAGGAGGAAGTGTCCGACTTAAACTTTTATTTCCGTAACCAAACGGGTGACGGGTATATGACGATATTTGAGCATACGGAGGCGCAAGGTTCAAAAGTTTATAAATTCTTCCATAGATGGACGGATAAAGAGTGGGCTGTTATTCCCGGACGTGTTGGTATGTTCTTCTGCGAGGTGTTAAATAACGATAATAAAATGCTCCATTCCTACGCGTTTTATTTGGACGGTTCAACGAACGAGCCGTATATGACGAATAGCGGAGCAGACGATAAGTATGACGACGATAGCGCGATAAAAAACAAAGGACAGGATATTTGGGACGACGTAAAATCCAACGTCGTCAACGGCTGGAACAAGTTTAAGAATAGTAAATGGTATACGGTTGCAAAAGTCCTTTTATGGATTGCGGGAGGTTGTCTCGTTGTTGGTGTTGCTTGGAAGTATGGGCGCAGATTTTTTATGTGGGTAACGTCGGACAAGCAAGCAGTTAAGCGTTCGGATTGGACGCCTACGTACGCGCAAAAGAAAAACAAATCGAAAGCTAAGTCTAAGAGCAAATCGAAATCTAAGCGAAAATCGAGGAAGAAATAATGAGCAAGAAAAATACTAAAGCGAAAGCCGAGGGAAAAAATGTAAAAAAGTCTGCTACGGGGAAAACCGTAGCAGACAAGAAAAAGAGCTCAGGCGTAGGAAAAACTGCGCCGGGCAATAAATCGAGTTCGGGGCGGGCAACACAACCCGCCAAGCGAACACCGACAAAGCAAGAACAGCTTTCTTTAATCAAAAGAGTGATTGATGCGTTGAAAAATCAACGAAAAATATTAAAACGAAAAAACAGTTCTGCTCGTGATGAGTACCGATACAATATAGAAACGGGACACGTAAACTATGTGTATTTGGTTGAAAAAGACGGTGATAAAGAAACTTATCATAGTTTAGGCTTTACACATCACGATACATATGATGGTGTAAAAAATATGCCTCTTGCAAAAAATCCCAAGAAAGGAGACAATGACAAGTCGTACATACGAAACGGGGAAATAGTAGCGGAGAGAAAAGCATATAGTCGCAAGAAAGCAAAAAACTATCAACTAATAGGTGACGATAAGGCGAATGCGAAAAGTAAAATTCGCCATCATAAAAAGGAAAAAAAGAAAAAAGCGCAAAAAAAAATTGAGTAAGCCCACGGTATACGGTCCGCCAACGAACATACGTGCCAACTCAATTTATTTATAACCTTTCGGCTACATTACTATTATACGCTAAAAAAACGGAAATGTCAATAGAAAATGCTTAAATTTTTACAAATAATTAAAACATTGTTGCAAATAGGCATTTATCCGGTTATGATGCAGGCGAGCTTAGTTAATCCATTTAGGAGGAAATAATGAGCAAAAAAAAAGACAAAGCGAAAGCCAAGGAAAAAGGCACGAAAAAGTCTGCTACGGGGAAAACCGTAGCAGACAAGAAAAAGAGCTCAGGCGTAGGAAAAACTGCTCCGGGCAATAAATCGAGTTCGGGGCGGACGTCACAGTCCGCCAAACGGACGGTATCGAAGTTAAGGCAAAACAAAGCGGAATCGAATGCGAAGAAAAAGAAAGAAGAGGTCAAGCAAAAGCGTAAAGCTGGTTTACCTGTTGTTGAAAATGCACCGAAACTCAAGCAAATGAATTCTACCGCGGGGAAAAGCAGAACGGGAGGGAGTAAAAATAAAGGGCGAGTAACGCGGTCATCGAAACAAACACAATCGAAGAAAAATCCCCCTCAAAAGCCCGTCGCGAGAACAACGGAAGAATTCACAAGCTTAAAAGTGACAACAGCGCTTATTAAGCGAACGCCAAACGGGCGGACGTTAAGAACGAAAGATGAATATTTGCCACAAGAGAAGAGTAAGGTGGAAGAATTAAAAGAAAAACGTTGGGTGGCGGTTATAGACTCAAACCAAAAGGATGAACTTGCTGTCGTGCGACTAACGGACGAGAAACAAGAGAATACAACGGCATTGCCCACATATAAAAAAGGCAATAAGCGCGATACATATTTTAAGCACTTCGTTGAAATAGAAGATGATGAGGGAAATCCTATAAAAGCAACTAAAAACGGTAAATTTCAAGAAAATTCGCCCGATTTAGATTTAACGGCAGAAGAAGTTAGTAAAATAAGGTCAAAGGTTTATAGGCACTCGAAGCAAGCGACAAGTAATCAAGATAAAATAAAAGAACTTAAAAAAGACGATAAATAAAAAAATCCTCGGCATTCATAGCCGAGGGTGTATGGGCTATACCCATACCTGATTGTGTAATCATTATAAACCAACTAAACGGAGAAGTCAAGCAAAAATGCTTAAATTTTTACAAATAATTAAAACATTGTTGCAAATAGGGGTAACGCTGTTACCTATAATTATTCCCTTGATTCTATTAAGTCGTTGCGGGGTGATATAAAAATGGCACAAAAAACAAACCCTGCCCTTCGCGTCGGCAACGACGGGTATTATTATTTTACATACAACCAAGGCGCGAAATACGCGGTATCGACGGGTGTAGGCACGGTCATTTACGAAATCTTAGATTGTATCTACCGTGACGAGCAGGAATGGTATACCGTGCACGTGCAGGGCGAAATATTATCCATTTACCGAGATATGAGCTTGGAGCGGTTACGTTACGTATTTAGCAAAGCGAAATCCGTAACGGAGCTGAGTGAGGGAACGATGGAGGAACTGCCCGTCACGAAAGCGGAGGTGGAGCTGTATTATTCCCGCTACGTAAAGGCGCGGAATAAACGCAAGCGCGAGGCGAGCGCCACCCTCAACGGGGACAAGGATTATTTGAAACTTGTTGCCGAGGAAAAGGAGCTAACGCCGAAATTAGCGCAGGCAATCTGTAACGAAAGCGCGGACGAGTGTGAGCTGGAAGAAAAGATGAAAAAACTCAGCGCGGAAAAACGCGCTGTAATGGATAGACTGGGCGTAAAGCCGTCGGAATTAAAACCGCCCGAAACGTGCGAAATATGCAACGGGAAAGGGATAAAAGTGCGTGGCGGTATATGCGCTTGCGCGTATAAACAAAAGGCGAAGATTAAAGCGTTCTGTTCGGCGGAACGCGTAGTGGAAAGAATGAAAGAGGAGCAGTTAGGTGAGAAAGAACGTAGCGAGAATACATAGCGAAGAGTGGTACGCGGAAAAGGAACGGCTTATAGCCGAACCGATTGAAAACACCGTGAAATATTACCGTAAGCCTTATATAATCGCGGTAATCGTATATTTGTCGATACTCGTATGCACCTACGACTATACGGGTATGGTGAAAAGCTTTGCCCAGCTTAACGAATGGTTTATGTCAATGACTCTTATATGGTCGATATTGCTTTCGGTGGTGATATTTGCAATATGTAACGGTGCGTGGGTGATAGCCTTAATCTTAACTGTAAAGCGTATGCGAAAACAAGAGGAATACAAACGGTGCGAGGTGTGGTATCACGCATTATCGTTTTCTTGGTTCGGCGCATTACATATTTCAATAACGTCCGAATTTGCAAGATGGCTAATCGTAAACGTTGGATTGTATGCGGTACGTTTAATAGCGTATTACGTGTTACGTAAATACGTGCTGTCGGGTATCGAGTGCAGGTATTATTTGGAAACGTTTGAAGAACAGCGCGCGAACTACTTAGACAAAGCACGTTCGGTGACGTTCGTCGGAGCGCCTGGAAGCGGAAAAACGGTATCGGGGAATACGATAGCGATAACGCTCGCCGAGCAACGTTGGGAAGCGTTGCAATTCGATTATTTCACCGAAAAAGCGAGGGAAGCTTATTATTTACAAACGTTAAATGCAGAAAAGCTCAAACGCCTGCAAACTTTAGAGGAAAGCTATCAATTCTATAAAGAGCGGGAGCAAGAATATATACCGTGTTACGTTACGAGTATCGGCATACAGGATTTACAGGGCAGGTATAGTTATCAATTAACGGCGGATGTATACGCGCAAATTAAAAGAGTGCCTGAATACAGCGTGCTGTTTAATGACGAGGGCGGACGGGAGCAAGGCTGTAAAAAATCGCGCAACACAAGCGACGAGGTAGAGGATTTTTGGCGGTTAAATCGGCATTTTGGGGATTTTATCCTGGTCAATACCGAGCAGGGCGGGGACGGTATGGTAAAATGTGCGCGTAAATGCACCGATTATAATATGCGTTGCTATTGGCAAGAGTGGGTATTACCGCCGAAAAAACTGCAAGAAAAATTTGAAAAGCACAAAGTGGAATTTTACGAGCGTAAGGCGCAGGGTGAATTAACGGACAAGGAAGAGCAGTATATACTGCAAGAACTGTACTACGAGGCGAAATATATCGCAACGATAGGTTTTAGAAAAATAAAAACGCGGAAAGAGGGCACGACAGAGCAGGGTGGAATGCGCATAGATGATGAGTATATGATAATCCCGTCGCGGACGATATATAATTACGACGAGCGGGCGTACTCGGAACTTTACGAATGTCGGGATGAACCGATAGAGTTGGCGGGGTGGACGTCACTCACCCTTAACAGTATCGCCGAAGGCGACAAAACGGATGTGATAACCGCGAATAATGAATGAGTGTACGTTTTCGGAAACAGGTTTGCTTGCGAACAAATTTTTTTGACCGTAAGCCGAAGGGGGATTTTGCTCCTGTGGAGCAAAACTCCGTCAAAAAAATAGCAAGGAAACCGCCGAAAACGATAAAGTCAGAAACGCGGTACACGCATCGACAAGACGCGGAACGATAGTTCCGTGAGAGTAAGAAATTCCAGCCGACTCAACCAATCGCTAAAGTTGGCGCGCCGTAGGCGTCGCAAATCTTTAGCGCGACCCTGAAAAGGAGGAAATAATGGCAAAAAACGATGACGTCGAATTGAGCAGAACGCAGGAGAAAGTAATGAATTATCTCCGCGTCGAGCTTGCCGGCGGGAAAAAGTACGTAAGCTATACGGCGATAGGATTAGAAGTGGGCAAACCAAGGAGCACGGTGCGCTACGCGGTGAACCGTTTAATCCGGCTTAGATTGTTGCGAATCGTCAACAGGGAGCTGGAATTAGTTCAATAAATATTGTAAAAAAAACCGAACCGAGGCGGTATATCCCCGGTGCAATAAAACTTTAAGGAGAACAGAAATGAAAAAACAGGCAAAAAAATCAGTAGTATGGCTTTTAGCGGGCCTTGTAGTAGGTGGCGTGTGTGCTTTTACGTGTTGCGACATCCTCGCCAAGAAAGGGGAGGAAACGACGTGTAAACAGGGACATACGGTAGTAGCTTTGGATGCAGTTGAGCCTACGTGCTCCACTGTGGGCAAAACGCAGGGTAGTTATTGTTCAGTTTGTAATACCGTACTTAAAAAACCGACGGATATTCCTATGCTTGAACACAGTTTGGTTGAAAAAGAAACGCATAGCGCTACGTGCGAAGAAGATGGTTTTACAGGCGGGGTTAAGTGTACGTCGTGTGATTATGAAACGGATGGCGAGGTTATCCCAGCACTTGGACATAGCTATGACGAAGGTAGGGTAACGATAGAAGCAACTTGTACAACGAACGGTGAGAAATCGTATACTTGTACTACGTGCGAAGAGATAAAACTTGAAACGATTTCTGCAATAGGACACGTCGTTGAGAGCGGGCGTTGCCTTGTCTGTGGTATACCTGCAACGAACGGTAGTACGGGCGAGGGTGCGATAGTAGTTAGGGACATGTGGTATATAGACGATTTCCCCGCTATGATGCAGGATAGAGAAAAGTTTGGCGGCTTTGAGATTATTCCTGGGACAGGTTCTACGGTTAGAGAGATAACTATGTCGGCGACCAGCATTTCTTTTGATAGTAAAATTGTCTACAGTATTGACACTGGTTGGATTGAAGATGGTTATAGGTATTGGAATTTTGGTGTAGGAGCAGAAATACCGAAAGTGCTTTACGATTGGCTTATTGAAAACAGCAAGGAATGTAGCGGAGTAATATCGTTTTCAATCAACGGAGAAAAACATTTGGCTGAATTTGGTATGACGTGGTCCGAATGGGTAGCAAGCGAATATAACACTATCGGAGCAGAGATTTCAAGCAGTACGATATGTTTTGGCCATAATGTTATAGAGGGAGCTTCGAGTTTAGCTGTAATAGTTAGGGGAGCTGACTATAGCACTTACGAAAATTGATTAAGTTTTTAGGAGGTCGAAGTAAAATGAAAGTGCAAAAAATTAGAGGATATATAGAAGATTTAACGCCTCGATAATTAAAAAAAATGGGTAAACAACGGGGCTTGACGAAAGCGCCTATATAGACGTGTTTTTGTATCTCTATTTATATATAGGGATATTATTTTTTTATTTTGGGATTGTATATATACCCTTATATATTATTTTTAGGGCTTTTTTGATGATTGCTAAGCCTTAACGAGATTACAGGAAAAATATACAATTACATAATAAAGGACCGAAAGACAAGTCTGAAAACTGTCGGGAGCTGTGCAACTCCGATTTTAGAGTAAAAACTGTGCGGACGTCGTGGCTGGCGACGTCGAGATAAATATAAATAAGCAAGTGTGAGAGGCTCGCGACGTTCCGTAAGGAACGTGCAGGTTTATGATATACGCGCCACGGGGCGTGAGCGTGGGGAAACGTATATCGACGCAATACAAGAGGGGCGACGGGAAGAGTCAAGCTAAATGTGTGCGGTTCTGTCTTGTTATACAAGGCAGGACCACGCCCAAACGGAGCTCGAAAAAAAGTCAAGTCTTCCCGGCGAACCACAAACTTTCGTCTGAAAAGAAAAACTGGACAAGCAAGCAGGCGTAAGCCGACAAGGAACAAAAACCCCGTCGCATAGGCGACGGGCAAAGCCTCCACGTGAACACCTAATAAGCGTAGCTATTTGGTGTGAATGAGGAGGGTAGCAAGCGCCATCGGCGCGCGGTAGGTAAAAATCCTACCGTTTTTCATTTCCGACGTCGGAATTGGCGAACGTTGGCGAGCTGGCGAGTGCTGGTGTGGGGTAAAAAATGGGGTACGGTAGCGAATTAAAGAAAGATAGAGAACAATACGTGCTACGTTGTATAGAAAAATCCCCCTGAATATTCCCCATAAAGAGAAAAACCGCCCAAGGCGGTAAACGTAAGGCTTTGCTGTAAAATTGTATATTTTTTTCGGGGTATAAATTGGGTATAGAATTGCTCAATCCCTTTATTTACAAGGGGTGTAGCGTGGGAAATTTAGGCTTCAAGTCCCGTTGCCTCAACCAAAAACGGCAAAAATCGTTAAAAAATGGCGGTTTTTGCCGTTTTTTCTTGCGTTTTTTGCGCCCTATTTGTAATTCCATTTATGAAATTTGGGGTATTTTTGGGGATTTTTACCACCCGTTAAGCTTTTTACCTTCTTTTAGAAGGTATTCGTCCGATAAATCGGTGTAAGCGTTCGCCAGCGTGCCTCCAGAGTGCCCGACGTATTCTTTTAGAGCAGGCTCGGCAACGCCTAATTCTTTGCACCGAGAATAGAACGTCGTTCGTAAATCGTAGAGCTTATGCCCGGGCACAAGCTCCTTTACCTTGTCGCGCATATATCGCAGGCAGGGAAAAACGAGGTCTTGCGTCAAATATTCGGCAAGTCGTTTGCAAATCGGTATTTTTTTGTATTCTACCTTTTTGTTGTGGCGTTTGGAATTGATGGCAACGATAAATGCGCCCTCGATACGCGCCGACTTGTACTCGTTGGGCCGTAAGCCCGTATAAAGCGCTAAGGCAAAAGCCGTTTGAAACGGTGTATCCGCTACGCCTGCAAGTAAGGTTTCCTGCTCCTGTGGCGTGAGTGCCGTTCCGTGTTCGCTTTCGTGTTCCACCGTTTGCACGAGGTCGAGCGGGTTGCGCTCGATAATGCCGTGCAAAATCGCGCTTTTGAAAACGATGGACATAAGGCAATAAACCTCTTGCGCCGTTTTCATCTTTCCTAAATCGGTAAGGCTTTCAATAAGCCTTTGGCAAGAGGCAGGCGTAATACGCTTGATTTGCATTTCCTTGAAATAGGGTAAGATGTGTAGATTCAAACGCGCGAAATCGCAACGGTAGGTTTGCGCCGATACTTTTTTCTTTCGGAATTGCTCGAAGTGATAGAGTGCGAACGCCGAAAAGGTGTTGGGCGTTTCGAGAAGTGGATTGTCCTTTTGCGCTGTTTCCAGCTTTTTCAAAAAATTCGCCTTGGCGATTTCAATGGTTTTGCCACAAGCGGTGATATTATATCCGTTTTTACGATAGCGCAGTTCGTACGTCCAAGAATTAGCACCGCATTTGTGATGGCGCACGTGGACCGTCTTTTTCTTGATTCGATATTCAGTTTTGAATTGTTTGGGCATTTGTTGTATCTCCTTTTCAGTAAATTCAACAAAGCCTTCCGTTTCTCCCCACGTCCCCACGTCGGGATTTTCTCTTTTTGTTTCACGGGGAACAGGGAACTCGCCCCCGTCGTATTTTTCGCTTTCACCTCCTTGGTCGTCGGAAACAACGTGCAACCGTTCCCGAATATATGCTACGTTATAAGCCTTTTGCGCGTTTGCATAACCGAGTAGCTCGGCACAGGCAAGGACTAACTTATGTACAAGCTTTGATGCCGCGCGCCATTCCCGTGTTGACGGTGTTCGGCTGTATGCGTCCTCGTCCAAAAAGCAAGTTTCCAAGCTGTCTACCAGCTCGCGGATGTTGTGTAAGTGTTCTAACTCGAATTTATCCATAAATCCGTTCTCCTTGGTAAAAAATTTATGGATAAAATATAGCATACATTAGCGCAAATTCAACAAAGGGGATTTTGCGAAATTTATCAAGATAAATTTTCGCAAGAAATCTTTTGTGTTTTTATGTCCTAATTTGAAAAGCGATTTTGTTTTTCCTTGACTTTTTGATGATAAGTGTTATATAATAAAAAAAATATGAGTGAGGAAATTTTTACCAATGAAGTTGTATATAGACGAATCGGGTAGTATGACGAGTAAAGATTCCGGGAAACATCCATATTTCGTTATTTCAATGGTGAAAGTTAACGATATAAAGAAAGTTGCAAAATACTTCAAACGGTTTGTTTCGGAAAATTACGAGGAATTGAAAAATATAGACAAACGCCAAAAAATGTTCAGTATAGACGGGCATTTTCGAGAATTGAAAGGTTCGGAACTTACGCCCGACTTGAAAAAAGAATTTATGCGTAAGTTTTTTCGTGAAAACGCTCTTGAAGTGTTTTTTATCACAATAGATAACAAATCCGTTAATCCGTCTTTGTATAACAATACGGCAAGAGCTTTCAATTATTGCGTGAAACTGGCAATAGGTTTTTATATTCGGCGAGAGGAATTGCCTTCGGATATTCATACGATAGAAATAGACGAGCGGAACGAAAGCACCAAAACAAGATATTTCTTGCAGGAATATTTGAATACGGAGCTTATTCTCAACGAAAATGTATTGTCGAATAATCTTTCCGTTAAGTATTTTGATTCGGCAAATAATATTTTTATCCAAATTGCAGACGTATTCGCAAATATAAAATATTCCGATTTATTGACGGGGAATTATAAAAATGATCTTGATAAAGCAAGAAAAGAGGGGTATTTGAAAAAAATTTTCAAATTTCCTCAAAAAAATTGCAAAAAGAATATTGACAAATAATTTTGCATATGCTATACTATAGGTGCTGAAGTAAGTCTTAATATACGCGCCATTATCTTGGTAAGTGTCATGTGTTGGCATCGCCATTAAGCAATCAGCACCAAATACGCCGACCTTTTTAGGTCGGTTGTATTTTTTTTACGGCTTATTTCCATAGAAATGAATAAGCCGTTTTTTCTTTTGTATTATTTTAATTCGCTGATATGTACGCCGTCTGCAAGATTTTTCATATATTGAGCCACTTTTTCCTGCATATCGAGGGGTAAGACACGATAATTGGATAATAAAGTTTTTTCATCTTCTAAAACATATTCTAATTCTTCCCAAAAAAATTTTTGCGAATAACCAGGTTGATAGAGATAAAAAATGCATATCCAAAAAAACCAAGCGTTTGTTTGGGGTAATCGATTGATAAAAGCCCTTTCGTTATAGGTTTTCTCAATATTCCATAATTCGTTTTCCCCGTATCCCTTTGATTCTAAAAACTTGAATAACCCTTCCGTAATATTTTTGTTAAGTTTATAGGTTAAATATTTTGTGTATTTATAGTAAATATACAAATCGGGGTCTTGTTTTTCAACGTTCTTTTTAAGAAAATCCACAAAATCTTCAAAATATTTCATCCAACTACCGCGAATTCGGCTTAAAGCAATCAGTATGCAAGATAACCTTTTTTTTGACGCTTCGGTAAATTCTTTTAATGCAGGGTCAACAAAGTGTTTTATTGGCAATAGATTTTTCATAATATAGCTCCTTAAAAATCCTTTTGCGTTTCTTTCTCTTGCAACTTGGCTTTATAATCGTGATACATTTTCACTAAACGAGGGTCGAAGTTTTCAAATTCCGCTTCACTGTAAACAGTTAAAACCTTTGTTCCCTGCTTTTTTATATAACACCAGCGGAGCTTATTCGTGTACTTGTCGATATAATGAAATTTTATTCCCGTTTGCAAGCCCGTAAGAAATTCAATTCCCAAAAATTTAGACTTGCCGTATAATCTTGCCGTTTTTGAGTTCCTAAAATCGATAAAACGGCAAATTTTTTCCTCTTTCGGTGAGCAAGAAGTTCTGCGTTGTCTTTTCTTTGCGAGTTTTTTGTTGCGAATTTGTAAGCCCGTATTCATTTGTATAGCTCCTTAAAAATTATTTTACGTTTTTAGCTTTGGCTGCTTTGTAGCCGAGGTGCATACCCTTAAGTTCGGCAAAAATCTTTTCCTGCATATAAAGGGGCA